>JALWYT010000179.1 GCA_026992705.1 Thiotrichaceae bacterium | reverse complement strand
CCTCATTCACAAATTTATGTGATATGGGGGGCGACCTTTTTTATTTCTAGCTATAATTAAGACCTTTGCACATAATCATCTATAGTAACGACTCTGTACAATTTATATTTATTTAGACAAAGTAGTTATTATCTATAAAAACAAAGGAAGACCAAACATGAATATGCCAACTGCAATACAATTGCTTATTGATAGACAAAATCTGGATAGCAAACAGATGGATAGCTGTATGCGACTGATTATGACAGGGCAAGCGACTCATGCTCAAATCGGTGGTTTTTTAGTTGGGCTACGCATGAAAGGCGAAACGGTTGAGGAAATTACCGCAGCCGCTAAGGTCATGCGGGAATTATCAACAAAAGTTCAAGTCAGCAAAGAACACCTTGTTGATACTTGCGGCACAGGTGGCGATTCATCGGGTACTTTTAATATTTCAACTGCAACCGCTTTTGTTGTTGCTGCCGCAGGTGGTCGGGTTGCTAAGCACGGCAATCGCTCCGTATCCAGTCAATCAGGCAGTGCCGACGTATTAGAGGCAGCAGGAGTCAATTTAAATTTAACACCAGAGCAAGTGGCTGAATGTATTAATGAAATTGGCGTAGGCTTTTTGTTTGCCCAAAAACATCATGGAGCAATGAAATATGCGATAACAGCTCGCAAAGAAATGGCAGTTAGAACCATCTTTAATTTGCTCGGTCCTTTAACAAATCCAGCCGACGCTCCTTATCAAGTCTTGGGAGTATTTAGTAAAGATTGGGTGCGTCCCTTAGCAGAAGTATTGCGTGATTTAGGCAGTGAACATGTTATGGTCGTTCATGCCGATGATGGCTTGGATGAAATCAGTATTGCTGCAAAAACCTATGTTGCTGAACTGCGTAATGGCAATATTGAAGAATATATTATTCAAGCTGAGGATTTTGGTATCAACAGTGGTTCGCTCGATGATATTAAAGTCAGCACCGCGGAAGAAAGCTTAAACCTCATTTATTCTGCTCTCAGTGGTGATAATGGTACAGCTAAAAATATTATTGCCTTGAATGCAGGGGCAGCTTTATATGTTTCTGGTATTGCTGTTGACCTGCAAGAAGGTGTGAATAAAGCCATTGAAATTATGGATAGTGGTAAAGCCAAAGCAAAATTGCTAGACCTTGTAAATAAATCAAATAGTTTCTAAGAGTTAATATTAATGGAAAATAATACACCTGATATTTTATTAAAAATACTTGCCACAAAGCATGAAGAAATCAAACAACGCTCTGCACAAAAAGATATTGATGCTTTATTAGAAGATATAAAACAAGCCGAGCCTGTTCGCCCTTTTGTTGATTCAATTAAACAAAGTTTAGCAAATAACAAACCTGCCATTATCGCAGAAATTAAACGAGCGTCACCCAGTAAAGGGTTAATTCGTGAAGATTTTAAACCTGAATTGATTGCCCAATCATACGAGCAAGCGGGTGCAAGTTGTATATCAGTATTAACGGATCAGCAATATTTTCAAGGTGGCGAAACTTATTTAATGGCAGCACGAGCAGCTTGTCAGTTGCCCGTTATCCGTAAAGATTTTATTATTGAGCCTTATCAAGTATATGAAGCACGGGCAATTAATGCAGAT
>JALWYT010000178.1 GCA_026992705.1 Thiotrichaceae bacterium | reverse complement strand
CTCAACCGACAACAAAGCCATCTTAAAAACCAAAGTCAACCACTGGCTAAAAGAACACCAACGGGTACTCGCCTTTCACTCCTGCACTCAAACGGATGGTGGGACGGGGGCGGTTTATGTGTTATTGCGAAGCTTATAAAATAATTACTGCTTTAGAATATTAGTTGTAATTGATAGCCACCAAATTTACGAATATTGATAACACCATGATCGAAAATTAAGTATTGCCCTTTTATACCCATCAATGTACCCGATATTTTTGGAATTTTATCAAGATTAAATGATTTAATTTTTGTTGGGTAGTTCAAGACAGGATAGTCGATACGGATTGTTTCTTCATTTTCAAGTAATTGTATTGCTTCTTCGCCATATTGTTGAATAAGATGATTAATCACAATCTTACCTTGTTCAAATAGCTCATCTCGCTTTTGGAATAAATCAATTGGTTTAATATTACCTTTAAGCATTTGTTGCCATGATGTTTTATCACTAACATATTGCTTTAATTCAGTTTCAATCAGACCTGATAATAAACGTTCTGATACTTCAAAAATGAGCAAAGCTTCAATAGCTCCTTGGTCAATCCAACGTGTAGGAATGTGTGTACCACGAGTAATACCCACCTTAATCCCTGATGAGTTTGCTAAATAAACATAATGAGGTTGTAAGCAGTGTTTCTTCCCCCATTCTGGCTCTCGACAAGTACCTGCTTCATAGTGGCATTGCTCTGGCTTGATGATACAGGTATCACATTGGGCTAATTTTCGAAAACAAGGATAACAATACCCCTGATTGAAACTTTTTTTAGTTTTACGATTACAGTGAATGCAGTGAATATCTCCTGTATACTTGAGTGTAACTGTTTTTCCAATCGCTTCATTTAAAGGAATTTCATCACTACCAAGCCGCATGCTGTATTGTACTGGCTTGGCTAGTTCAACTCGCATTTTGTACAATTTACCTGTTTTATTCATGATTTAGAGGGATCCCTTCTAATACTTTTTGATGAAAAGTAAGCACTAAAACATCTCGTAAAGCGGGTTTTGTATAATCCATTGGTTTGACCTCTGAAACGCCGTGATAAACCATGCGATCATTCAATAAAATGGTGTCACCTTGATTTTTGAGTACCACCTGTTCGATTAATTTTTTGTCATTGTCATATATCATGCTTTTACCACCTATAATATTTTCACGGTGAATTAGCATGATAAAAATATAATCGGCACCGTCTTTATGAACACCTTCTGGGGTCGGTTTTCCTTGCTCATGATCAGATGCAACAATTCGGAATTGGTGTGATTGTATACGCCATTTTTCTATTACTGTATCATCAATTTCTTGCATAACCCAATTAATAATTTCAAGTAATACAGGATTGTTAATCGTTGAATTTAACCAAGGTTCTAAATACCGATTAATACCACCATGAAGGCTATTGTAATGAAGGGTTTGATAATGAGGTTCATTAGGTAAAGTTGTCAGCTTTTTATTTTGATAATTAAAAACCGAATAACGACGATAACGATATTGCCCACCATCTAAAAGATAGGGATCTTGGGGTAAATCATTCCATGTTGCACAAAACCTCGAAAAATGTGTAGAATACCTTGATA
>JALWYT010000177.1 GCA_026992705.1 Thiotrichaceae bacterium | reverse complement strand
TGTTGATGCTGAATAGCCGTGATGCGGGAATCCTCAAATGACTGAATGATTTCCCATGAATGATCACTCGAGGCATCATCAATAATAATCAACTCAAAATCAGAAACACTCTGCCGCAAAACAGAGTGAATTGCCTCCTCAAGATAAGGAGCATGATTATATGATGGAATAATAATGCTGATTTTTATTGTCATTTTATTCATTATTTGTAACTACTTCGTGCAATTTATATGTAGGCGGTAAGTGATTGATTATTCGGGCTTAGGCAGCAGGGATGCTGCCTTAGAGCTTACATGGATGTATTTACAGCGTCCCGAATAATCAAGCACTTACCACCTTCGCTACTCATTAGACAAAGTAGTTACCATTATTTTTTATTTGCAGGCGGAGTGGTGATGGTTTAACCCCGTTTACAAAAGATAGTTGCCCTTTGTTTTTGCGTAGTTTGCCCATTATTGGAGCCGTTGGCTTGACAAGGTAGGAGTATCATTGATTGTGTTACTTCGTTGTCAAGCCAACGATTCCTTTAATGACTTTTTTTCTTCCAGCGAGCCGCCATTAACCGTTGCCGTACCGCTAAGGCTTCTTTTATCGACATCTCAGCGGGTAGTGCCGTTGGTGGTGCTTGTTTTTGTGTTGTGGCTAAATGCGGTAAGCCTTGCACATTGCTTGGTAAATTGGGGCGGCGTATTGCTGCGAAATTATTACTTTTGCCTGTTCGGTTGGGTACTTGCTGAGCATTTCTGCGAGCGAGCAAGCTTTTGTTCGGAGCAGGTGCAGTATAATCACTAATCAAATCAAGTGTTTTTGTTTCTCCTCCGAGTGCTAATTCAATGGAATCATGCCCGATATTGCTGATTTTCCAGCTTCCCCATTTATCATTGATGTGCAAATATTGTGTGCTGTCTTTGTCTTTAAATACCGCCATCATGGATTCACCTGTATCAATAATGCCAACCAAGCGACCTTTAGGAAGCTTTTTATCAACTAAGGCGATTTCTTGTTGGGCAGACTTTTTCTCAACAACAGGTGGAATATATTTTTCCCGACTCTCCCAAAACAGTGGGGTTTCAATCATTGCCTTATATTGTCGTAATGGTGGCACGGCTAGAGCCTCAGCCGATGGAATCTCAATTTTTGTGTGAATACCTGAACCTTGATTATCTTCATTCATTAATTTCAAGCTAACGATACTCCACGCTGTTAAGCCAAGAAATAGCAATGCCATCAGAGTGAAAACAAGATTGAGAGGTGGATTAATCAACTGCTTCATTATTTTTTACACCTCCTCGCCAGTAGGTTGAGATAACAACCTCTGCTTTAATTCGCTGTGATTTATCATTATTTTTGCCAAGTGGTTTGACATTGACGCTCTCAACAAAAATCAAAGGTCTAGCCCGATAAGCCTGATGTAGCAAATTTCTTAATAAGCGTGAATCGCCTTGCAAACTGGCTTTTACCGCGACTTGTTGATAAACCGAATTTTTTTCTTGCTCATCGCCAATATCCGAATCTAATACTTCTGAACGTACCAATACGCCATTGTCTCTGGTGATGATGGTGGCTAATTGTTTTTGTAATTCTTTACCAACTTGTGCGGCGGTTAAGCCTTTGGGATAG
>JALWYT010000176.1 GCA_026992705.1 Thiotrichaceae bacterium | reverse complement strand
AATAAATAGCATTGCTCAATGGCCAAATACTCAAGCAAGCTTACAATATCCCCCGCCATTTCTCGATACGACATGCCCGATACATGCGGCGAATGCCCATGATTTCTTAAATCAACCGTGATAACCGTATAGTGCTGCTGCAATAATTTAGCCTGCCCATTCCAATTATCCAGCGAGCCGAGTAAGCCATGTAGCATAATGACAGGCGGCTGACTATCAAGCTCACCGTAAATTTTATAATTAAGCAACATTATTTTATTCGTTAAAATGACGACCTAAGCCGGCAACTTCGCTCAATATCTTTTGCCGAGCTTGTTCGGATATGCCTGAAATATCGTAATAAATCCGATGATGCACATCATCAATACCACAAAAAGCTAATGTGCCATCACTCATAGGGCGATGTATGAGATGTTCAGCACGGTTCTTTTTAAAGAATTTTTTTGTGCCGCCTGCGGTGATTAAAATCAAAGCTCGACGGTGTTTTAACATGCCTGTTAAACCTTTATCGCCATATTGAAACGCAAAGCCGTTGGTCAATACCTTATCAAACCAGCCTTTTAATATGGCAGGACGACCAAACCACCATAGCGGATAGATAAAAACCAAACCTTCCGCCCAGCACAAGGCTTTTTGCTCGGCTAAAATACTTTCAGGTGTTGTGCCTGCTTGTAATTGCTCAAGCTCAGATGCTCGCAGCACAGGGTCAAAATTTTCTGCATATAAATCTTTAACCTGAACTTCATGCCCTTCTTCTTGCAGACCAAAACTCATTTGCTCCAAGATGGCATGATTAAAACTAGAAGGATTAGGGTGAGCGTAAACAATTAAAACCTTCATCAATGCACCGTTGTATCAGAATTAACGGCGTTTTCAGTAAAAATTCGTTTTACATCAATGGCATCTAATTGATAATGACGATTACAAAATTCGCAATCAACCGCGATTTCTTGTTGCTCATCCAATATTTTTTCAGCCTCTTCCTGCCCTAGCGAATGCACCATTGCCTCAATCTTATCTTGTGAACAACTGCACTGGAATTTAATCGCATCACCTTCAAAAATGCGAAGGTCTTCTTCATGAAATAAGCGGTGTAGCAAGGTTTCAATATCAAGTGATAATAATTCACCATCAGTTACCGTATCAGCAAGCTGTACGCAGCGATTCCAGCCATCTTCATCCTCATGCTCGGCATTAGGGAGCTTTTGCAATAATAAACCCGCGACGGAATTATCGCCTGAGGCTAGCCACAAGCGGGTTGGCAACTGCTCTGATTGCTCAAAATAATTTGCTAATGCCTCCGATAAGGTATCACTGGCTAAACTCACCACGCCTTGATAACGCTCACCCATATCATTCGGCTCAATCGTGATGACTAAATGCCCATCACCAAATAAATCCTGCAATTTTTCACTGGCAGGTTCTTGTTTATACCGAGCCAAACCGCGAACGGTGCCTTCAGAAGTCGCCTGTATCAGTAATAAATTAATCGCCCCTGTTCCTGCGACTTGTAATGACAGCGTGCCATTGTATTTCAAAGTTGCAGACAACAGCATCGTCGCAGCCAGAGCTTCGCCCAAGATTTTTTTCACCCATGCAGGGTAATCAGCACAGGCTAATAAC
>JALWYT010000175.1 GCA_026992705.1 Thiotrichaceae bacterium | reverse complement strand
GATGAACATAGTAGTTACGGATTAGAAAATCATGGACTCTCGAATTTAAATGATATTTATTGGAATTTGAATACTCCTTCTTTGTATGAGCAAGTTATTAAGCGTGGTGAAGGGATTCTAGCTCACTTAGGCCCATTGGTGGTTCGTACTGGACATCACACAGGACGTTCGGCTAATGATAAATTTACGGTTAAAGAACCTAGCACTGAAAAAGATATTTGGTGGGGTAAAATTAATCGTCCAATATCAGAAGAGCATTTTGAGGCACTGCATCGTGGTATAAGTTTGCATTTAGAAGCCAAAGATGTTTATGTACAAGATTGTTTTGCTGGTGCTTCTCCTGAACATCGTATGCCAGTTCGGATTATCACTCAATATGCTTGGCACAATCTGTTTGCGCGTAATATGTTCATTCGTGCAACGCCTGAAGAGTTAAAAACGCATGTTCCAGAATTCACCGTAATTGATGCTCCTGATTTCCATGCCAGCCCTAGCACACATGGAACCAATTCTGAAACCTTTATTGTTGTCAATTTTGCCAAAAAATTGGTTTTGATTGGTGGAACTAGCTATGCTGGGGAAATTAAAAAGTCCATTTTTAGTGTGATGAATTACCTGTTGCCACAGAAAAATGTGTTGCCTATGCATTGCTCTGCTAATGTCGGTGCTGATGGTAAGAGTGCTATCTTTTTTGGCTTAAGTGGAACTGGTAAAACTACCTTGTCTGCTGATGCTTCAAGAACCCTGATTGGTGATGATGAACATGGTTGGAGTGATCAAGGTGTGTTTAATTTTGAAGGCGGCTGCTATGCGAAGTTGATTAACCTCTCCGCAGAAGCTGAACCTGAAATTTATGAAACTACACGCCGTTTTGGTACTATTTTAGAAAATGTAGCATTAGATGCTGGTACTCGCCGTATTGATTTAATGGATGATAGATTTACGGAAAATACTCGTGGTTCTTATCCGATTACTCATATTCCAAATGCAAGTGAAACTGGTATAGCTGGACAGCCCCATAATGTGATTTTTCTTTCTGCTGACGCATTTGGAGTTTTACCGCCAATTGCTAAATTGACTAAAGAACAGGCAATGTTCCATTTCTTATCAGGTTATACTGCTAAGTTGGCTGGTACTGAAAAGGGTATTACTGAACCACAGCCGAACTTTAGTGCTTGCTATGGCGCACCATTTATGCCTATGCACCCTTCACGTTATGCGGAATTATTAGGCCAGAAACTTGAGCAAACTGGTGCTGATATTTGGTTGGTGAATACTGGTTGGACTGGTGGACCCCAAAATGGTAACGGCAAACGCATGAAAATCGCTTATACACGGGCGATGGTTAATGCGGTGCTAGATGGCAAATTAAAGGATGTCGAAACCGAAACTGAACCTTTCTTTGGACTACACATACCGAAAACTTGCCCCGGTGTGCCTGATGAAATTTTGAATACGCGCAATACTTGGGATGATAAAGATGCCTATGATGCTCAGGCGAAAAAACTGGCTGGCATGTTTATCAAGAATTTTGAACAATATGCTGATCAAGTTTCGCAAGAAATCTTGAATGCAGCCCCGAAGGGATAGCTTTAGTCGTTTACTCGTTCCCAAGTTTGAGCG
>JALWYT010000174.1 GCA_026992705.1 Thiotrichaceae bacterium | reverse complement strand
CATCCGAACCAAATACCAACGCTGCTTTTGTCCTATGCACACTGGCTTTGAATAACGGCGAATCATATGATTGGGCAAACGATAGCGTAGCCAATTTTGAGTAGAACCTAGTACTTTAACATGCTCAGGTTTTAACCCAATTTCCTCATGCAATTCTCGGTACATCGCATCCAAGCAAGTCTCACCATAATCAACACCACCTTGTGGAAATTGGTAAGAATTTTGCCCAAATCGTTTGCCCCAAAACACATCACCATTACAGTTGCAGAGAATTATCCCGACATTATACCGGAAACCATCTCTATCAATCACAATGTATCTCCAAATAAAATTAAATATTACCAAGATTCTTCCACATCCCTTATCATTCGGCAAACAAGAAATGACTATCTGCGTTATTATTTTTATTTTTTGACAAAATTAACTATTTTACACTGCTTTTAGCGGCAATTATTGAGCATATTGGACATCTATGACACTCGTATTATTTGATTTAGACAACACCCTACTCTCAGGTGACAGCGATTATGAATGGGGAAGCTTTCTTGTTTCTCAAAATATCGTTGATGAAAAAACCTACCAAGAAGCCAACCAAAAATTTTATGATGATTACAAAGCAGGAAAACTCGATATTGTCGAATTTTCAGCGTTTTCATTTGAACCATTATCACGCTTATCCATGCAAGAGCTTGCAAAGCTGCATCAACGCTTTATGGAAACGGTTATCCGTCCACTGATTACTGACAAAGCCAGAAAACTTGTCGAAAAACACAGAAGCCTAAACCATACCCTCGTTATTATTACCGCCACTAATCGCTTTATCACCCGCCCAATTGCTCAAGAATTTGGTATTGAGCATTTAATTGCAACCGAGTCAAAAATTGTCAATGGTCGATATACCCAAGAAATTGACGGCATTCCCTGTTTCAAAGAAGGCAAAGTCAAACGACTCAAGCAATGGCTAGAGCAGCATAACGAAACACTCACGGGTAGCTATTTTTATAGCGATTCCCATAATGACCTACCATTATTGGAAAAAGTTGAAATACCTATTGCGGTCAACCCTGATGAGATATTGACAGAGATTGCTCAAAAACGAGACTGGAAAATAATTTCATTGAGATAATATAATACCGCATTGAACCGGCAGGCTGGAGTGGTGCTAATGGAGCAAAGCGGAATGACCGCACAAAACAAGTGCCGCTAAGAGTTATTCTTATTGAAGTTCATTGTTATATTGCTATCTTTCTTCTTACTAGTATTCATCATTTGCTTACTCTAACTTAAAAGTTAAATCTCACTTAAAACATCCCCTGCACCCATAAAGATAATTGTTCCAATAGTTTTTGTTTGGCTTCGCTTTGTTGGCTTTGAGCTAGTGTCATAAGCTCTTGTTGGAATTGTTCCAATGTTAGATTGCAACCAAATTCACCGTCAATGAGGCGGGCTTGGCAGAAGTTTTTCCAGTTTTGGATTTCGGTATCATTTAGGATTTCGGGATAATTTCTCGCCTTGTATCTTGGCAATAAGGTTTGCAGGCGTTTGTCTTGGAAATAATCAGGTGTCCATGCAGCAAGTTGTTCGGGGTTGAGTTGTAATAATTGATTACAACGCTGGCGGTCATTGTTGCTGATAAATCCATCATATAAAGCGGAGTCAGCATCGTTTTCGCCAAAGTCGGCTTTTTGGCTATAAACCTTGCTGAGTTTTTCTAACAGAGTTCGGTCTGCCATTAATTGTTCATAATGTTTTTGAATGCTTTGCCAGTCGATTTGCCATTTTTTGGCTTGCTCATCGGTTAAGGTGTTAATCGGTGCAAGTGCAGGGCATTTGTTGATATGTACGCATTTTAATGCAATTCGTTTTTCGCCTTCGGCTAAATCTAGGCTGGGCGTATAAAGTTTTTCGGCAATGCTATCTGCATCTAGCTTTAGCATGGCTTCTGGCGAGACCCGCAAGTTGTAGCAGATAATTTCATTTTTATTAACAGGATGTCGCATTAGCGGGATGATTGGAGCAATGCAACCAAGCTTTACGGGGAACATGCCTGATATATGCAAGAGAATTTTTGGTTGATGCAATGAGAGTTGCTTTTCAGCCTCGCCTTTATGCCGTAGTTTTAAGTAAAAATCATATAGTCGTGGTTGTTTTTCTTTAATCAGCTTGGCGATGGCAATGGTGGCTTTAACATCGACCAGTGCATCGTGAGCCCCTGCGTGTTCGATGTTATTAGCGGCGGTTAAATCTTCCAGCTTAAAACTAGGAATACCCGCTTCGCGTTCTGCCCAATTAATTCCTTCAGGACGCAGGGCGTGAGTCATCCGCATTAAATCCAGAATATCCCAGCGGCTATTGCCGTTTTGCCAAGTGTGTGCATAGGGATCAATAAAATTTCGGTAGAAGCCAAAGCGGGTGATTTCATCATCAAAACGGAGATTATTATAGCCAACGCCACAGGTATTAGGCTTGGCAAATTCGCTATGTATTTGCTTGAAAAACTCAGCTTCTGGCAAGCCTTCTTGATAAGCTTTTTGAGGCGTGATACCTGTGATTAAGACAGCTTCGGGATGGGGTAGAAAATCGTTGCTAGGGCGGCAATACAGCATGATTGGATCAGCAGTGATTGCTAGGTTTTCATCGGTACGAATAGCGGCAAACTGGGAGGGACGATCAACACGCGGATTGGCTCCCCATGTTTCATAATCGTGCCATAAAAAGCTGAATGTTGACATTTTACCCTCCTAGTTTTATTGCCTGCTGCAATTTTTCTCCATCGAATATAATCTGAGCATCCTCTAGTCGCAAACGTCGCTCTGCAAACCAGCGAACCACCTTAGGATAGATAATATGCTCTTGTTTTAATACCCGTTTTGCGAGTTCTTCCGCTGTGTCATCAGGCAATACGGGAACATGGGCTTGAATAATCACCGGTCCACCATCTAATTCAGGCGTAACAAAGTGGACGCTTGCTCCATGCTCTTTAACATGATCATCAATGGCACGTTGATGGGTATGAATGCCTTTGTAAGCGGGCAAAAGAGAAGGGTGAATATTAATCATTCGACCCAAATAGTGTTGCACAAAAGCAGGTGTGAGTATCCGCATAAAGCCTGCGAGTACGACTAAATCAGGCTGATAGCTGTCGATAGTTTTTTGCAGGGCTGCATCAAAGCTTTCACGCGAATCAAACTGCTCATGCTTAATCACTTCGGTCGGGATGTTTGCCGCTTTTGCTCTTTCTAAGCCGTAAACATCCGCCTTATTGGAGATAACCGCAGCGATATTGGCATTAATTTTTGCGGCAGCAATCTCGTCAATAATGGCTTGTAGATTGCTGCCACTACCAGAAATAAGTACAACGATAGAAAGTGGGGTGTTCATATCTTTCACAGCTTAGTAGCAGTTTTTCTTAGTGAATTCGACCAATGGCTCTTCTACGTCACTGACTTCTATTTTGCCAATTACCCAGCTTTTTAGGTTGTTTTGTTTGAATATGCCTTGCACGTCTTCGGTATTTTCTTCAGGCAAAATCACTACCATACCAATACCACAGTTAAAAGTTCTTAGCATTTCGCTTTGTTCAACATTACCTTGCTCTTGCAACCAGTTAAAAATTGTGGGTGTTTCCCAGCTGTCCAACTCAATCACCGCTTTACAGTGATTAGGCAATACGCGGGGGATATTTTCAATTAAGCCGCCACCTGTGATATGAGCCAATGCCTTGATTTGTACTGCTTTAATGGTATGTAACAGCGGCTTTACATAAATATGGGTTGGAGCGAGCAAGGCTTCGCCAAGGCTACGGTTATCATCAAAAGCTTCATCAAGAGCAGCACCACTGACTTCAATAATCTTGCGGATAAGAGAATAGCCGTTGGAATGAGGACCTGAGGACTCTAGCCCAATAATCACATCACCTATTTTTACACTTGAATGATCAAGAATTTCATCACGCTCAACGACACCGACACTAAAGCCGGCTAAATCAAAATCCCCTTCGCCGTATAAGCCTGGCATTTCCGCTGTTTCACCGCCTGTTAAAGCGGCTCCTGCCAATACACAGCCATCCGCAATTCCTTTAATAACCGCCTCAGCAACATCTAATTCAAGCTTGCCTGTTGCATAATAATCGAGGAAGAATAATGGCTCTGCTCCTGTGACCACAATATCATTAACACACATTGCCACCAGATCAATGCCAATGCTGTCATACACACCTGTATCAATAGCAAGTTTGAGTTTTGTACCCACGCCATCTGTGCCTGACACCAATACGGGGTTTTTATAAGATGACGGAATAGACATCAATGCACCAAAACCACCAATACCACCTAATACCTCTGGGCGTTTTGTGCGTCGTGTGTGTGGTTTAATACGATCAACCAATGCGTTCCCAGCGTCAATATCTACGCCTGAATCACGATATGTCAAAGAGCTAGTATTTTCTGCCATGTGAAACCATTTTAAACTGAAAAAGAACGAAGAAGTCTAGCATGATTCGATTTTAATTGCTGCTTCTGAAAATTTATCTTTACGATACTCAGATTTAATCAATTTCCCGATTTTAATAATGATAGATCCATTGAGAATAGAACTAGTTGCCAGTATATCAACTAATGTTTTCTTTAATTAATTTATCGGCAAACCAATCAACAACGCTTCTAATAACGCTTTTTGAGCGTGCAAGCGATTTTCAGCTTCATCCCATACCACACTTTGCTCGCCTTCTAATACTTCGGCAGTTACTTCTTCCTCACGGTGGGCAGGCAAGCAGTGCATAAATAGAGCATCTTTATTGGCTTGAGCCATGACATCCGCATTGACTTGATAGGATACAAAAGCGGCTTCGCGGATTTTTTGTTCCTCTTCCTGTCCCATGCTTGCCCAGACATCGGTGACGATTAAATCACTGCCTGCAGCGGCTTGTTTAGCATCTCGGAAAATACTGATTTGATCAGCCAATTCATTTTGTAAAACCTGATCAGGATCGTAGCCCTCCGGGCAAGCGATATTAAGATGAAAATCAAATTGGCGGGCTGCGTTCATCCATGAGTGGCACATATTATTGCCATCACCAATATACGTTACAGTTTTGCCTTTGATACTGCCGCGATGCTCTACATAGGTCATGACATCTGCGAGCAACTGGCAGGGGTGATAGCTATCAGTTAAGGCATTGATAACGGGAACTTTTGAGTATTCGGCAAACTTTTCAACAATCTCATGCCCGTAAGTACGAATCATCACTATATCCACCATGCGAGAAATCACGCGGGCAGCGTCTTCAATCGGTTCGCCACGACCGAGTTGTGTATCATCTGGTGATAAGAACATGGCATGACCGCCAAGCTGCGTCATCCCAACTTCAAAGGATACACGGGTTCGTGTTGATGATTTTTCAAAAATCATTGCCAATGTTTTATTTTTCATTGGCTCGTATTGCTCGCCCTGCTTCCACATGGCTTTTAGCTCAATAGCACGTTGAATTAAACGCCCTAATTCATCCTTACTAAAATCCATTAATGTAAGAAAATGTTTTGGTTTTGTTGTTTGGATATTACTCATTTTATATACCTAATGCCCTTATACATCGAGTGCATTACTAATCAACTGGCTTAGCGTTTTAATGACCTTATCGGCTTCTTGTTTTGTCATAATCAAAGGAGGCAACAAACGGACTTTGTTCGGTGCCGTCATATTGATTAATACCCCTTGCTCTAATGCCTGTTGCACAAGCTCAGGGCAGTCTTTTTCTAGGGTTACGCCAATCATCAAACCTTTATTGCGGATATTGCTAACCCCTGCCACACCTTTTAATGCGTCTTGTAATTGCTCATTGAAATATTGC
>JALWYT010000173.1 GCA_026992705.1 Thiotrichaceae bacterium | reverse complement strand
CATGCTGAATCACATGGATGAATTATTATCTAAATTAACATTAGGCGGTTTACGTCGCTGGGCAAATTTTGGTGCCGAAGCATATCGACGTGATTTAAAAAATCTGACTGCTTATTTTAATTTAGAGACTACTGATAGCCTGGCGATGATTCAAAAAGAACGTCGCGGTACTTTATTTATTGATACACAAAGAAAGCTTAATTTCTATTTACGCGCTCTTTGGGGACGTAATTTCTTTTTACGCCCTACTGAAGCTGAATATTCAAATTTTAAGCCCTATATTGAAGCGCAAGTTTTGCACCTGCCAGATGCTGTTGATTCTATTGGAAATATCAATGGACTTGAACTGTATCGGGCAATGGCGGCTCACTTAGCAGCTCATCTTTGTTATACCAAAACTTCTTTATCAGCCGAACAGCTAACTCCGGCTCAAATGTTTTTCATTGGTTTTTTTGAAGATGCCCGAGTTGAATATTGCACAATTCAGAAATCGCCGGGACTGAAAAAATTGTGGCTATCTTTATTAAAGCTAGACTATGATAAGCCAGTTGAACATGAAACTATTGTTAAACTAGAAAACATTGCTTTAATGTTACTTGATAACACGGTTACAAGTGATGATGAAGTTTTAAATGCTTTAGTTACTAAATTTCATACCAATATAGAAGCGAATAAGCATAATAATCAATTTTCTTGGGATTTAGGCATTGAATTATTCAATATATTTGCAGGTCGTCGTGATGTGCCAAGTTTACGGATCTTAGAAAGTATTCGCATACCCTATCGTGATGATAATCGTATTATTTGGCACTTTGAAGACATAGCATGGGATAAAGGAACTGAATATGTACCCGCCAGTCAGCGTCAAGTGCGAAAAACTGTTTCAGTTATGGAAATGGTTAACGAGTTAGATTGTGAATTAGCTGGCGACGATGCCCAAGAAGTTTGGCGGCTGGAAACCCCATTTTGGCTAGATCAAGAAAATTGTACAATTAACGAACTAGAAGGTAAGGAGCCGATTAGCGATCCCTATCATTATCAAGAATGGGATTACCAAATACAATTGCATCGTCCTGATTGGACAACAGTTTATGAACGCCGTTCCCCAAAAGGTGATCCAGAAGAAATTGAGAAGATTCTACTAGAATATAAACCAGTTGCATTCCGTATCAAACAAATCATTGATATGTTACAACCAGAAGGAGTTCAACGGGTGCGTAATATGGAAGATGGGGATGAAATTGATATAAATGCAGCAATTGATGCAATGATTTCCATACGCATGGGACAGCAACCCAATCCTCGCATAACCATGCGTAATGTTTTGAAAAATCGTGACTTATGTGTAGTTATCTTACTCGATTTATCCGAATCAACCAATGAAATAGTAGAAGGTTCAGATAAAAGCATTTTACAATTAACCAAAGAAGCTTCAACGTTAGTATCTACTGCTATTAATGGCATTGGAGATCCCTTTGCTATACATGGCTTTGCCTCAGATGGTCGTCATGATGTCCAATATTTTCGCATCAAAGACTTTAATCAACATTTTGATGATGATGTCAAATCGCGTTTAGCAGGAATGAAAGGCGGTTTATCAACTCGTATGGGAGCAGCAATGCGCCATG
>JALWYT010000172.1 GCA_026992705.1 Thiotrichaceae bacterium | reverse complement strand
CTTAAGGCGTGTCAATAAGTTGCTCAATGTTGTTGATGCGAATCCCTTTTTGCATCGTGGTATGCGTTTGTTTAGGTTGGTTAATTCTAAGGCAAGTGAGGTAGAAGCTGAGTTAAGTAAAATACTTAAAGCAATTTATGGAGCAAGTCCGCCCACTTATCAAATAGTGGCTTTGGAACGTATTAATGCTATTTTGGTGATTGCGCCACCCAATAGTGGTTTTAATGAAGTCGCTTCATGGGTTGATGTTATTGATGAGAGAAGTGGAGAGAGCGGAGAGCAAGTCTTTATTTATAAAGTACAAAATTTGGAAGCTACTAAATTGGCAGCGACTTTATCAAATGTTTTTAAACTTGATCAAAAGGCGGCTGAGGATAAAAAGAGGCGGCAAGCTAATAAAGCTGCACAAAGAATCCCGAATGCTCCACCAGGAGCCACTCCAACAGTCAAACCAAGTACTGGTAAAGCAAGGACGGTTTCAGCAGAGTTAAAAGTAACTATTGTTGCGGATGAAAGTACGAATAGTTTATTAATCCGTGCCACTCCGCGTGATTATCGGCAATTATTAGAAACGATTTCTGGGCTTGATCAAGTATCTAAAGAAGTAAGGATTAATGTAGTTATTGCTGAGGTGACTTTGACAGAGGCGACGAAATTTGGTATTGATTGGCAATATTTTTTTGGGGCTAATAATACTAGTCGCATTCAAATGAATTGGAATGTGCCTTCTAGTGCGCCGGGAACTTTGGATAATTCATTGGCAGGTGTGGTTATCCAACGCATTACTGGTGGTATAAATGCGATTTTAAATATGATTGCTTCAACTAATGATATTAGCATTTTGTCGCGTCCATCCATTTTAGTGCGAAATAATGAAGAAGCTTCTATTAATGTTGGTTCTAACGAGCCATTTTTGAGTGGTAGTACAATCATCGGTGGTGGCGGTGGTACAACTCAAGATGTGCAATATAAAGATACAGGTATTACTCTTAAAGTAACACCACGCATCAATGATGATGGTATTATTAATTTGAAAGTTTATCAAGAACTCTCACAATTAGGGCCTGAAAGAACGACGCAAAATCTGCAATCATTCATACAACGAAAGATAGAAACAGCTGTTGAAGTGCATGACGGTAGTGCGATTATAATTGGTGGTTTGATTGAAAATCGTAAGAAAAATGCTCAACAGGGTGTTCCATTCTTAAAAGATGTCCCCTTAATAGGCAGAGTATTTTCTTCTACTGATAGGGAGGATACACGCACAGAATTAGTACTGATCATCATACCTCATATTGTCAATCCTGGAGTGGATAATCGCCCTGTAGTGCGAAATTTAAGACAGCGTATGCACTTAGTTTCAAAGTTATTAAATGAGGAGCAGGTTTATCAGCAAGAATTGGCAATGCCATCTAAAGCGGTTAAGAAACGCTCTAAAGCTGGCACTAAATCTAAATGATAGATAGCAGCAGCCTCTTATTATTTTAATTTTCATAATTAACACTCGCATCAAATTAGGAAATGTGATTTAATTTATTAGTCAAGACATTATTTTCAGAGGACGTTCCATGAAAGGAAATTTACTAAAAGTAAGTATTATATTTTTTATATTAACAGGTTGCGCTTATAGGC
>JALWYT010000171.1 GCA_026992705.1 Thiotrichaceae bacterium | reverse complement strand
ACTACAAACCGTGTGATGTAGGGGCAATCCCTTGTGGTTGCCCTAATTATTTTATGCACGTTCCTAATGCTTTCATTTTATTTACAAGATTATCCAAGAAACTCTAATCAGGGTAAGTATGAAAATCACCCATTTTTAAAAGTCCATAAAACATATCTTTCGGTAAATTAGGCAAGTTATCATAATGATAAAGAAGACATTTTTTTTGAATATCTGGTTCCAGATTCTGAATTAAATCATTAATATGTGGATGTACACCAGAAGGTAATGTGGTAGTTTCGCAATCCATATAAATTCTATTCGCTCGTCTATAAAGCAGCTCCAATTGTGGCGGCATTATCGAAGCAATATCTGTTGGCATCAAGACCTTATAACCACTAGAATGCTCTAAAATGATGCCATAACTTGGCATTTCTTCAGAACTGGAAATAACATGCATTGCAAAAATAGGTGTCAATAGCCATTTGCCATTACCATCTTTAAATTCATAGCGTTTAGTTTGCCCATTCTCTTGTTTACCTATAACATGAAGATCAAAATAGGTTTCAAGGGAGACATCATGTACGCCTTGCAAAGTATCTAAACCTGGGCCTACAGCTCTTATTAATTGGCGCAACACTTTCTTATGAATCAAAAGATCAGGCTTCGTATTCGGGGGAGGAAATGGCCAGCAATCATGTTCAAGAAACAATTTTGCAGTAATAGATGTATTCTGAAGCCATTCGGTTTTGGCTTTAGTATAATAAGGATTAAAAAAGGTTGTCAGTGCTAAATATTCAATGCCACCAATATGATCACTATGAGGATGAGAAATATAAACACCGTCTATATCGTTAGAAGATAAACCTATAGCTTTTAAAGAATGTCGAATATCACCACCTGCATCAATTAATAAACGATAAGGGCCATTTCCTCTTTTACTGGGCATATCAAATTCAATTAAGAAATTAGATTGCCATTTAGGCACATACATACGCTGAGTTAATTCCTCAATTTCAGTCTGAATAGCCTCTTCGGAAAATGACTCATTTGAATTATATATTTTAAAAGCTAGTTCTTGAACCTTTTGACTTGGAATAACTTTTTCATAAGTTCCAGTCGCAAAAGCTGAATGTGCGCCTATTGCTGTAATTTTCATTTTTGTATCCTTGTCTGTTTCAATTATTTACTGAGCTTATAAATAAGCTAAATCCTTTTACTCGACTATCAAGATAGTCGAGTTTGAGCCAATGACCTTGTTATTATTAATTCTCACTCAGGAAAAATACCTGTTGACAAATATCTATCACCGCGATCACAAATAATCGCTACAATCACCGCATTTTCCAATTCCTCAGACAGGCGCAATGCTCCCGCCACCGCTCCACCAGAGGAAATTCCACAAAAAATCCCCTCTTGTTTTGCTAAAGCGCGGGTTGTATTTTCAGCACTTAGTTGATCAATATCAATAATACGATCTACTCGCTTTGCATCAAAAATTTTCGGTAAATATTCTTTTGTCCAACGACGGATGCCTGGAATTTTTGCCCCTTCAGCAGGTTGCAAGCCAATAATCTGAATAGCTGGATTGACTTCTTTTAAATAGCGAGAAGTCCCCATAATTGTACCAGTTGTCCCCATAGCACTAACAAAA
>JALWYT010000170.1 GCA_026992705.1 Thiotrichaceae bacterium | reverse complement strand
CTGTTATATTTTTGTAACAACTTTGCCCTACTCGTAAAAGGTTAAAAATCTTACGTCTATATTTGTTTAAGAAATGTACTACTTAAAGTAATGGTGATCAATAATGAGTACAATGGTCAGAAAAAATCTGACGGGGATGTTCTCAAGTTTATTTGAAAGCCAAATAAACTATTTATTAAAACATTCAAATCTTAACTTTTGGGGGAATATCTCACTCGCTAGTCTGATTCTTATCGCTTTTTATGACCATACTCCCACACCTAAGCTATTAATTATCTGGTTTGCGTTAACTCTAGCAGTTAGTTTTATACGTTTATACCATAATAACCGTCTAAAACCTCAGCAAAAACATACCGAAGAAAATTTAAAAACATGGGCTAATTATCATATTCTTTTTACAACACTACTTAGCCTGTTATGGGGATTAGCGGGTATATTTTTATTCCCATCTAGCTTAATTCATCAAACACTCTTATTAATTGCACTTTCTGCCGTGCTTATCTCCTCGATTACTACACTTGCGGCATCACGAAGTATTTTTTATCTACAAGTGGGACTATTGCTATTGCCTGTTGCGGGACGACTTACCCTAATGGAAGGTAGTGATTATAAAATCCTAGCCGTCATGCTACTGATTATGGGTGTAATGAGTATTATTGTTAGCCACTATATTTATAAAGTATTATATGAATTACTTAAAACTCAACAACAAACTCAAGCACAAGCACATACCGATCAAGTCACTCAGCTGGCTAATCGACGTTTCTTTGACAAGCATTTTAAAGAAGAATGGCGACGAGCGAGCCGTGATAAAAAGCCATTATCACTATTAATGATTGATGTTGACCACTTCAAACTCTACAATGACAACAATGGACATCCCGCAGGCGACCAATGCTTAAAACAACTCGCTATGACCATGAAATCGATCGCCAGACGACAAGGTGACCTTGTTGCAAGATATGGCGGTGAAGAATTTGCCATTCTGCTTCCTGATACCAATATTGATGCCGCACAACAACTGGCAGAAAAACTAAGAAATAAAATTATTAACCTCGCCATTCCACACCAATCCCCTTCATCCCTGCTTGATGTAGTAACCGTCAGCATTGGTGTCGCAAGCTGTACGCCAAAAGCACGCAGAAATAATAAAACAGGCGAAGACGTTATCTACCCCGCCATGCTATTAGGAGCAGCAGATAGAGCAATGTACCAAGCAAAAGAGAGTGGACGAAATTGTGTAAAAATCAATAGTTGCAACTCCAAAGCAACTCTCATACCGTTACATAAATCATCAAATATTGCCTAATACTAAAAAGATGCTCATAAATAAAATCACATTATTAGCCGTCATTATATTAAACTTGATACTTACCGCATGTAGTAAAGAAGCAGATCAAATCACTCAAGGAAAACAACTCTTTGAGCAACAGCAAATTGGTTTTTTAAAATCACCAGGTTGCATTATTTGTCATAGTTTAAAAGAAGGTGTAAATATAGCTGGTCCTAGCTTATATAAAATTGGTAAAACAGCGATCACTCGCAAGACTGGTATGACTGCTAGAGATTATATTTATGAATCAATTATTGACCCTGCTGCTTACGTTGTAAATGGCTACAGACACGACCAAATGTATGCAC
>JALWYT010000169.1 GCA_026992705.1 Thiotrichaceae bacterium | reverse complement strand
AAAGAAGCCTAAAAGCGATTGCTCGAGTTACAGGTGGGCGATATTTCCGTGCAAGAGACACCCGTGAATTTCAAGAAATCTATGAAGAACTAGATAAATTAGAACCCGTTGAAAAAGACGTAGAAAGTTGGCGACCACAGACAGAATTATTCCGCTGGCCGTTATTCATCAGTGTATTGCTTAGCCTACTCACCTTGATAATACGGAGGTTTACGGTCTAATGAATCAAATTATTCAGCACTTCCACTTTATTTATCCGCAGTGGCTATGGCTGCTCATCCCTGTATTGTTGGTGTTATTTGTATTGCTGAAAGCTAAAAATCGGGAAGGCGGCTTGCATAAATTTATTGACCCGAAATTAGCTCCTTTTGTTTTAGTCGGCGAGGCAGCAGGAAAAAGTCGTAAATTATTAGCCACTGCAAGCATTTTTTACACCATTGCTGTGTTAGCAATGGCAGGACCCAGTTGGCAAAAGGTCAAACACGCTGCTTATAAAAAAGAAACCGCATTAGTGATTGCTTTAGATTTATCTGCTTCAATGTATGCCAAAGACGTGCAGCCCAATCGTCTCGTGCGAGCTCGTTTTGAAATTATTGATTTATTAAAACAACGCAAAGAAGGCTTAACAGGCTTGGTCGTTTATGCAGGCGATGCGTTTGTAGTTTCCCCATTAACTGATGATGCCGAAACCATTATCGCACAAGCGAAATTTATCGACCCCAGCATTATGCCCGTGCAAGGCAGCCAAGCGGCAATTGCAATCGAAAAAGCCATGCAATTATTACACCAAGCCAATGCAAAAGACGGGCAGATACTATTAGTGACGGATGAAATCAATGATGTAGAAGCAACCACTCAAGCCGCCCAACAAGCCAAACAGCAAGGTGTTCAAGTTTCTGTTTTAGCGATTGGCACAGAAGCAGGCTCGCCGATTCCATTACCGCAAGGAGGCTTTATCAAAGACCAACAAGGCACTATCGTTTTAGCCAAAACCAACCCCAAGCAAATGCAAACCGTTGCCCAAGCAGGCGGTGGCTTATATGTGGAATCAGACATTGGCGACCAAGATTTAAACCGCCTAATGCGACAATTCTCATCTGAAAACCCTGATAATTTAGTCAAAAATAATAAAAAAGAAATAGAAGCATGGATTAATGAAGGAGCTTACCTCGTGCTATTGCTATTACCGCTTGCCTTATTAGCGTTCCGTAAAGGTTATATCGTAGGCATTTTGCTGGTTCCGCTATTGCTATCACAACCCAAACCCACAATGGCATTTTCATGGAACGATCTTTGGCTAACACCTGATCAACAAGCTCAAAAAGCAATGGAAAAAGGCGATGTTAAACAAGCTGAAAAAATGTTTGTTGATCCAACGTGGAAAGCAAGTGCGGCTTATAAGGCGGGGGATTATGAGCAGGCGTTACAAGGCTTCTCGCAACAAAAAAGTGTCGATGCTTTATATAACCAAGGCAATGCCCTAGCCAAAATGCACAAATTACCCGAAGCAATAAAGGCTTATGAAGCCGTATTAAAGCAGGACAAAAATCATCAAGACGCAAAATATAATTTAGATTTGCTAAAAAAATTATTAGAAAAACAACAACAGCAAAATCAACAAAACCAACAACAAAGCAATAATC
>JALWYT010000168.1 GCA_026992705.1 Thiotrichaceae bacterium | reverse complement strand
AACATCTTCTATCGGCACTACAACCAAAAAAACCTTATTTTGGTACACCAATGTCATACGCTCCTTTTCAGTCGCGGCAATATCAAGTAATTCTTTCAAACTTTGTCCTGTAACTGTATTGGTATTACTAATAGTAGTGTCAGGAACTTTCTTTAAAAGTGGTTGGCTTGCTTGCATAGTTATACCTCCATTGTCAAAATCATAATTTACAATTAAATTGCTCTAGTAACTAAGATGCACAACATCTTTTTGCTACCTACTATGTAGAAATAGTCGCACACCAACTCAAGCTCCAAAATGAACCAAAAATACAGTTGCCAATCCTAAAAATGCCGCAAACCCAATCACATCTGTAACCGTAGTCAAAATCACACCTCCTGCCAGTGCGGGATCAATAGATAAACGACGCAATATCAAGGGAATCAATACTCCAGCTAAAGCTGCACAAAATAAATTAATAATCAAAGCACTGCCTATAATTAAACCCAATTTCAAACTGCCAAACCACAATATGGCTATAAGCGCAACAACAACTGCCCAGATAAAACCATTCAACAAACTAACAGCTAATTCTTTTCTCAATAAAAACGGTGTATTATTATCCGTAATTTGTTCAAGTGCCATGCCACGAATGACAATCGTTAAAGTTTGACTTCCAGCAATTCCACCCATACTAGCAACAATTGGCATTAAGACAGCTAAAGCAACCACCTGTTCTAATGTCGATTCAAATAAACCTATCACATAAGATGCCAAAAATGCAGTACCTAAATTAATTCCTAGCCATAAAGCCCGATCCCGAGTAGTTTGAAGTATAGGCGCAAACATATCATCTTCTTCATCTAAACCCGCAGCACCCATTAAATTATGATCAGCTTCGGCACGAATGACATCAACTACATCATCAATCGTAATGCGCCCAACTAAAACCCCATCTTTATCAACTACAGGTGCTGAAAGGAAATCACGTTGCTCAAATAACAATGCTACTTCATGAGCTGACATATCTGCTGGAATCGCTTCTATATCGGTTGACATGACTTCCTTTACGGTTAATTTTGGCGAATGTGTTAATAAATCTGTTATTGACAATACGCCACAATAATGATTTTTACTATCTACTACCATCAAAACATCAGTTTTTTCTGGTAACTCATCAAAATGACGCAAATAACGAAGTACCATTACTAATGTCATATCAACACGGACAACTAAAAAGTCCGTATTCATTAAACCGCCAGCAGAATCTTCGGGATAAAACAATACTTGCCTTAAACGCTGATAGTGTTGTCTTTCCATTTTGGTTAAGACTTCTTCTACCATTTCGTCAGACAAATCTTGTAATAAATCTACGGCATCATCAGTTTCCATTCCCTCAGCAGCAGTAGCGACTTGAGCTGCTGGCATATCTTGCATCAGTTCTACACGCACCGCATCGTTTAAATACGGAAGAACTTTATCTTGTTCAACTTGTTGCCATAAATCTTCCCGCTGCTTTTGTGGTAATGATTCTAAAATATCGGCTATTTCAGAGGGGTGTAATTCTGTAAGCAATTTTTCAATTTCGCTTTGTGAACCTTGTTCCAAAGCATCATATAGGCTATCTAAAATGGGCATATTTAGTTATCAACTTTAATAAAATATACTTATC
>JALWYT010000167.1 GCA_026992705.1 Thiotrichaceae bacterium | reverse complement strand
GGGATTTTTTGTGAAAGTGTTAATTGGGTGTCGCCTGTCCCTGGTGGAAGGTCAACAACAAGATAATCCAATTCGCCCCAGTTTGTATCGTTAAGCAATTGCTCCAATGCCTGTGTCACCATTGGACCACGCCAAATCATTGGTGTATCTTCTTCAACGAGGAAGCCAATTGACATGGCTTTGATGTCATAATTCACCATTGGCTCTAAGGTTTTACCGTCTTTAGATTCAGGTTGACCTGAAATACCCAACATTCTTGGTTGGCTAGGACCATAAATATCCGCATCTAATACACCAACTCTAGCACCGTCTGCAGCAAGAGCGAGGGCTAGATTAACTGAAGTGGTTGATTTACCAACGCCGCCTTTGCCTGATGCAACGGCAATAATATTTTTAATACCACTAATGCGTTTTAAGCTTTTTTGTACGCTGTGAGCGACAACTTTGGTTTCTACGGTAACTTCAGCAGTTGAAATGTCATCATTGGTTTCCAGCAGATTTTTAACTTCCGTTGCTAGCTCATCTCGATATGAACCAGAGGGATAGCCTTGGGCAATACGAACAAAGACTTTATCGCCATTAATATCAACTGACTTAACTTGCTTTAGGGAAACAATATCTTTTTCTAAATAGCGATCTGTTACATCCTTGAGTAGGGCTTCAACCTGCTCTGTAGAAATACCTGACATTTTTGACTCCGTTAATCTCATCGTAATAAATAATGTACATGTATTCTACACGAACTATGATAAATCAAAAACCTGAAATTCTTTACTGTTTTACTCAGTTATTAGGTACTGCTGTTAGGTGTTTCATAATGTTGACCATTTATTCCATGTAATTAACACCTTATCTGTTCTACGTCCATTCGTCTACTATTTGATTTAATTGGTGATTTTTAAGCCAACAAATTATTTTTCATACACTCTAAAGGAATACGAAACAGTGCGAAAGTGCTGCTTTAAACCTAAGTTTAACTCTAAATCATGGATGACTTAGAGTGTTAAATAACCAAATGGAGTTGGTCATGAAAATGAAAAGAAGGTTGCCTATTGTTATAACAGGTGTAGTGTCATTACTTATTACAGGTCAAGCAAGTGCCAGTACAAGTGATTGTAAAGCAAAAGCAGAACATGCAGATAAATTGACCTTACAAGCAGAGCGTTATCAGAAAAGAGCTGCCCAGCTTAAGCCTGGTGAGCATGATAAATATATTCGAGCTTTAAAGGTTAGAGCGAATACAATGCGTGCAAAAGCGATGCAATTAAAAGCTTCTTGTGCGAAAAAGCCTAAAATTCATAAAAAAGTAACAATGGAAGTATTGGAAAAATGTTACGATGAACATCATCGGGTGCATTTTCATTACTAAACAATTTACATAGGCTAGTTTGTATTTTATTAATTCAACCTACGAAAGTACGAATTCGAAAGTAACGTAGAGGGAGGACAGAATGATGGTCAAGTTATCTTATTTTAACTTGAACTATACTATAACATTCTCCCTCATTCCTCCCCATGAAATACATCATAAATTTTCTGAGCTAAGGATACGCTAATCCCCTTAACCTTCGCTAATTCCTCTACGCTAGCCCGCGAGATAGCTCGAATGCCGCCGAATTGTTTTAGCAATTGCTGGCGGCGTTTTACCCCCAAGCC
>JALWYT010000166.1:5347-5975 GCA_026992705.1 Thiotrichaceae bacterium | reverse complement strand
TTTTTTGTTGCTTTTCTTGCTGAGATTATTCGGAACACTTCATATGTGCTTGTGTCAAGACATTATAAACTGAAGGTAACTAGGTAAATATTAAGTAAAAGGTGGCAGCTATCTTGAAAAACACCGTTTCGGAATACAGGGAACATGCTACTGCCTCAAAGTAACCAAGATCAGAGTAAAATTAATAACTAATTTTTTACTCTGATCCTAATTATTCTAATTATTTTGGCGATTTACCCTTGGTATGTATGTGTTGCCAGCGCTATTTTGTTAGCTATACTCTCCACAGCCATCACCAATGAATTAGACAATGCTGATTTTTCGGTGTAGTCCGCGGGAACGAGATTAGATACACGCCCATCCTCAATAAAGCCCCAAGCTCTACCCCATTTATCTCGATTTTCCTGATCGTACACACCAATCGCTATGCCACCCGCCTTCCTAACTAAGGAAAAACAAGGTATGTCAGTATATCCATCCCCAACCACAATCATTTGGTTTAAAGGCACCCTTATTTTCGAATCATCAAATTTTTTATTTACGTCAAACGGTTTTCCGTAAAAATCACTCCCAAATAAACCTTTCTGTACATGAAAAATATATCGAGTTTTATCTGTAAAACTAACAA
>JALWYT010000166.1:0-5337 GCA_026992705.1 Thiotrichaceae bacterium | reverse complement strand
CCCATATTTCATTGAACTGACTTGCTATCTTAGTATGCTTCAAAATATCTCTTATTCCTGAGCTTACCAAATAAAATTCCAACGATACTCTCGGGTTCTTTTTTCTTGCGACATCTCTCAATCTATCAAAAATTGTTTCGACACCTTCATATAGAGACATTTCCTTCCCCCAAGACTCGAAATTATCCTTTGTTGCTTTAATACATTCTTCATTATTAGATTTTTCTATCATCATATAGAGGTATGCAGGTATAGGATCCCAACCGTCATCAAGTAAAGGTTGAACGTCTTCTTTCCAGAACTTCGGCACATCTATACCGCAGCGATCTAGAAATCCCGATGTACTATCAGGAGCTAGTGTGTCATCAAAATCAAAAATGATTGCAATAGTTTCGTGCATGTTTATCCCTTATTTTCGCTAACAGTATATTTTATAAAGCCAACTTCCCACAAAAATTTATTGGCATTCGTCCTTATAATAACAAAAAAATTAGACAAGAGTTAGCCACGACCTCCTCCATGAAATCTTTAAATTTTCATCCATAAAAAATAATTATGCCATTTCTCTACTCCCCCATAACCCAATATCACTCCGCAAAATGCGGGGAATATACCCCGCTATAGTGCTACCCCAACTTTGCCTTTATTACGTCCAAGCGGGTTCTTGCGTAAATAAAATATAGTAGGGGGATTAGTACCAGTGTTAGTAGTGTTGATACTAGAATTCCGAAGATGAGTGAGATGGCTAGTCCGCCGAATATGGGGTCGTCGATGATGAAGAAGGCTCCGACCATTGCGGCGACGCCTGTTAGGATAATGGGTTTTGCTCGGGTGGCACTGGCGTTGACGACGGCTTCTTTTAGGTCAATGCCTGCACAGATTTGTTCATTGACGAAATCCACTAGGAGGATGGAGTTGCGTACGATAATCCCTGCGAGGGCGATCATGCCGATCATTGAGGTGGCGGTGAATTGAGCACCGAGTAGGGCGTGTCCGGGCATTACGCCGATGATTGTTAGCGGTATGGGAGCCATAATAACCAGAGGGACAGCGTATGATTTGAATTGTGCGACAATTAGCAAGAAGATCATAATCATACCTACGCTGTAGGCAATGCCCATATCGCGGAAAGTTTCGTAGGTAACTTGCCATTCGCCATCCCATTTTAGGCTGTAAAAATAGGGATCATCGGGTGGGCTGATGAAGAATTGCTCGATGGTTTTGCCATAAATGGATACGGGCAGGTCTTTAATTTTCTCGAAAATGCCAAACATGCCGTATAAGGGGCTATCCGTTTCGCCTGCCATATCGCCTGTCACATATACCACAGGAAGCAAGTCTTTGTGATAAATCGAATGCTCGCGTGTGCTGGCTTCGACTTTTACTAATTCGGATAAGCTAATGAGTTTATTGTTACGGCTACGCACTTTGAGAGCGAGTATATTATCAATCGTGTCTTTGTCTGCTGTTGGGAGTTCTACACGAATGGGTACGGCATATTTTAAGCCGCGTTCATGCAGATATACCGCATCTTCGCCTTGCAAGGCGGTATTGATAACCGATGTAATACTGCTTTGTGATACGCCCAATAAGGCGGCTTTTTGGCGGTCAACTTTGATAATCAAACGCTTTTGCGGGGCTTCGATGCTATCGTCAATATCAACAATATCTTGCGTTTGCTCAAAGCTGGATTTGATGCTTTTGGCAACATCAATTTGCCCTTCATAGTTCAAGCCGTAAATCTCCGCAACAATGGGCGATTGCACAGGCGGACCGGGTGGGACTTCTACGATTTTTATATTGGCATGAAATTTTTTGCCAATTTCTTGCAGCGGTTTTCGCATGGCGAGTGCAATCTCATGACTTTTGCGTTCGCGGGCGTGCTTATCGGTGAGATTGACGAGAATATCGCCAACATTTGAGCCTTTACGCAAATAATACTGGCGAACCAGTCCATTGAAATTAATCGGTGCAGCCGTGCCTGCGTAGATTTGATAATCAGTGACTTCAGGTATTTCTTTAATATAAGCCGATAAATCATTGAGAACACGTGAGGTTTGCTCCAGCGTTGTCCCTTCTGGCATATCCACCACAACTTGTATTTCACCTTTATTATCAAACGGCAGCATTTTTAGCACCACTAATTTGATACCTGCAAGCGAGACTGATAAAGCAATCGCCAAGAGGGTAGCACTGAACAATAGCCCACGATTTCGCTTGCCTTTTTTATCATCTAAAAAGGGCGACATAAGTTTGTTAAAGAAGGCTTTGATTTTAGTATTGCCATCGTCTTCAGTGTGATGCTCAAAATTGACCTTGCTGAGCATTTTGTTGGTCATCCAAGGTGTGAAGACATAGGCAACCGCTAATGAAATTAACATGCCCATACTGGCATTAATGGGAATAGGGCTCATGTAAGGTCCCATTAAGCCTGAAACAAATGCCATTGGGAGTAGGGCGGCAATCACCGTAAAGGTCGCTAGAATGGTTGGTCCTCCCACCTCATCAACCGCTAACGGAATGATTTCAACCAATTTTTTACCGCCTTGCTGCATGTGGCGGTGAATGTTTTCCACCACGACAATGGCATCATCGACCAAAATACCGATGGAGAAAATCAGGGCAAACAGCGAAACACGGTTTAGGGTAAAACCATAAGCCCATGATGCAAACAGCGTGATGGCTAGGGTAATTACAACCGCCGCAGCGACGATAATGGCTTCACGCCAACCTAACGCTAGCCAAATTAATAGGGATACGGCAATGGTTTCAATAATCAGCTTGTGGATCAGCTTGTCAGACTTGGCTTTTGCGGTTGCTCCGTAGTTGCGAGTAACCGTCACATTAACGCCTTCGGGTACAAAGGTTCCTCGCAATTGTTCAAAGCGATGAATAACATTGGTTGCTACCTCAACGGCATTCGTATTTGGCTGTTTAGCAATGGCAATCGTTACCGCAGGGGTGAGTATGCCAGTGGCTAAGTGCTTATGTTCAGCCGCCGCTCCTGTACCAAAGCTAACATAGCTTTTGGGGGTATCGGGACCTTTTTTAATTTCAGCAACATCGCGTAAATACACGGGCTTGCCGTCAAATACACCGACAACTAAATCCGCAATATCTTGTGTATTGGATAAAAAAGTCCCCGCAGTGACTTGAATTTCTTCATTATCATCCACCAGTGCGGAAGCATCATAGGCAACATTACTGGCAAGTAGAGACTTGCGTAAATCATCAACAGCTATGTTATAGCCTGCTAATTTTTGTGCATCCAATAAGACGTGGACAATATGTTTAGGGCTACCAATGGTGTAAATATCGCGTGTTCCGGGGACACGTTTTAACTCAGCTTCAATCGCATGGGCAACTTGGCTGAGTTCAAAGGCACTGCGATTGGGGTCTTCTGTCCATAAAGTGAGTGAAATAATCGGCACATCGTCTATGCCTTTGGGTTTAATTAAGGGTGTGCCAACGCCTAGCTTTTGTGGTAGCCAGTCCTGATTTGAGGCGATTTTATTGTAGAGACGCACTAAAGCATCGGTGCGATTTTCGCCCACTTTAAACTGCACGGTCACCACCGACATCCCCGGCATAGAGGTTGAATAGACGTGCTTAATGCCAGAAATTTCTGATAGCACCTGCTCGGCGGGTGTGCTGACTAAGCTTTCTACATCTTTTGCCGATGCCCCCGGAAAGGGAATAAAGATATTGGCAAAGGTGACATTAATTTGTGGGTCTTCTTCTCGCGGTGTCACCATCATGGCAAACAAGCCGAGTAATAAGCCGACCAGGGCTAATAATGGGGTGATTTCTGTGAGCAGAAACTTTTTAGCCGTCGCTCCAGAAATGCCGAGTTTTTGCTTATTCATGAGCTTCACCTTTATTGGATTGTTGTAATGTACGGTGTTGTTTGAGATAAAGTGCCGCATGTATAGGGTCAGTGGCGATGGTCTCGCCTTCTTCCAAACCTGCAAGAATTTGTAAACGACCATCAACACTTGGGCGACCTAGCCGAACTTGTCGCAAGCTAGGCATGCCTTTGTCATCAACGACATAAACGGCTGTAACTTCTCCACGATAGGCGACTGCTCGTTCAGGAACCATCGTTTTTGTCAAGCTGCCAACCTCAAAGGCAACTTTAACGTATATTCCGGGGAATAAATTTTCTTCTAGCTCTGGTAGCTCTAGGCGAACCTTGAAAGTATTGCTGGCATCATCCGCATACGGGAAAAAGGTTAATGATTTGGCTTCGATTGGCTTATTATCATCAAGAAAAACATAGCCTTTTTTATTTTTACGCACAGCTTTAATTAAGCGTTGTGGCACATTGGTAATAACGCGCATTTTGCTCAATGAAATGCCTGTCATAATCGGTGTGCCAATATTAACTGCCTCACCTAATTCAATGTGTCGTGCGGTTACAATGCCGCTATAAGGTGCGACAATTTCAGTGTATGCAAGCTGCTCACCGGCTTTTTCAACATTGGCTTTAGCCGCTTTAACACTCGCTTGAGCCGCCGCACGAGCCGCTTTTGCTGATTCTAAAACAGCGAAGGTTTTATCATAGATAGCTCGTGATATAAGTCGCTTATCATAAACTTTTTTGACCCGTTCAAATTCAGCTTTTGCTTCTTTTAATTTTGCTTCTGCTCTTGCTAACGCAGCAATCGCTTCCTGCTCTTTTGCTTTTGCTTGTTGCAGACTAGAGCGTTGATTTTTAGATTTAATCTGTGCCAAAACTTTACCTTTTTTTACATAGTCATCAACATCATAGAATAATTTTGTTACAACACCACTAGTTTGAGCAGAAATCGTACTTTTGTTAACTGCTTCAACTTTGCCATCTAAGAACTGCAATTGCGGCAACGTCTCTTTATGCACTTGTATCGTTTCCAAATTACCCGTATGCGTTGCCAATACAGTGTTTGTAGTTGTGCTAAGTAGAAAAAAAAGACCCATAGTAAAAAATTTGTTCATTTTCATAGTCACTTGTCCTGTAGCGGAGATTTTACAAATATATTAGCAAGTTCTAATATTTTATAATGTATTTTTATACAACGATTTTCTTGAATAAAGTTATGGTTCAGAAAAAATATGTTATTAACTGTGTAATATCAAATAATTACTGGAATATATACGATAGTAAAAAAACGCCTTTAATATATACCATTTGCAAGTTATTAATTGGTATGTAGAAAAATAAGAGGCGATAGGTTTATCATCAATAAAAATAATATTGAATCCATGCTTTCAATAAAGCTCAACAATGACTAGCGGAACTAAAATTGACTATTAATATTACTACTACAATATCATGGTTGTTACTATCTATTGTTATAT
>JALWYT010000165.1 GCA_026992705.1 Thiotrichaceae bacterium | reverse complement strand
GTTAGTGACTATCCAGTATTCAGTAACTCATTTAAGTTGCCTGATAATAAATATTCTGTGGATGGTTTGCTTGTGCAAAGAAAAACCAGCGTTCGGCGATTAGACCGATGTATTGAACAATCGCGGCGATAAAAAACAAAATGCCTAATTTTACGAATAAGCCTACACTTAATAAAATGATAGGCAAGAAGAAAACCAGCACTAAAAAGCTCCATTTTACGATCTTGACAATCACATCACGCTGACCGTGAAAGTATTCTCTGGTATTAAATGAACCACCCATTGCTCCTTGAGCGATCTGCTTGATTTTAGGGTGACGGATTCCGATGGCTGATTTTGGCGTTATCTTGGGCTTAATTTTCGCATTACGGATTAATGAGCTAATTCGCGTGATTGCTGCTAGGAGAGTTAATAATAATGCCCAACCAGCGAATAGATTAATCAATTCTGGAGCTTGTAAAAAAGAATATACTGTTGCAATAGTAAACCCCGATGCCATGCCGAGCAAAATAAAATTAACGAGGGTTAGCGGTGTTGCCCATTCTTGTAAGAATTTAATCACCGCATAAATCATGCCAGTACAAATATACAAAGCAAAACAGACAACCGTACCAATTACTCCAATAATAATACTCAGTGGGACAGAAACTTCTGGATTCAACTGAATAACGGTAAAGTCTAAGCTAAAACCATGTACGATAGCATAAATAAAGACGATAAACATAAAAACTGGCAAAGCAATAACTTCACGTGATAGCCATGAAGTCCGCCACATGGTAGCCGCTCGCCATGCTCGTTCAGGGCGACCTAAATGAAAAACGGATGCAACCAAGCCCGCAATTAATAGCAACAATGCAATCACTGCCCCGATTGCATAAAAAGAGCCTGATTCTCTTACTGTCACTAATTCTACAGCTGAATAAACTTGTGCTGTGACCAATGCTAAAAATAAACCCTGACCGGCTCCGATTAGGGTTGTTAAAAATATTACAGAAAAAGCAGGATGCATAATGTGCCTCTGTGATTATTAAGTATTATAAAAGCATAACAACTTCATGCATTCATATGCTAAGTCGTTAAATCCAACTGGTATCTTCAAGCGTTACATCATCATCAGATGGTTTTGTGAAGTTTTCGTCTTTCAATGGATTATCCACACGTATCAAATCTTCCTTCGTCACTGATGATTTTATCTTACGACGCGGTAAATAATGATTGGCGGGATTCGTACCCCATTCAGGCTGCAACTGATAACCGCCCTGCTCCCGAATGGTCTTTGAGACTTCAGAATCAGGGTCATGTACATCACCAAATAATCGAGCAGATGTTGGACAAGCTAATACACAGGATGGCTTGCGACGCTCTTCTGGTAAATTGGTGTCATAGATGCGATCAACGCAAAGGGTGCATTTCTTCATCACCTTTTGCTCCTCATCAATTTCCCTCGCTCCATAAGGACAAGCCCATGTGCAATATTTACAGCCGATACATTTGTCATAATCAACTAAAACAATGCCATCTTCTTTGCGTTTATAGCTCGCCCCCGTTGGGCAAACGGGTACGCAAGGAGGATCTTCGCAGTGCAAACACGATTTAGGGAAATGTATCGTCTCAGTGTTTGGGTATTCCCCTACCTCATAGGTTTGCACACGGTTAAAAAAAGTACCTGTTGGGTCTTTACTGTACATATTAAAGTCCGACATCGGTCCTGCTTCACCTGAGGTATTCCACTCCTTGCATGAGGTCACACAAGCACTACAGCCAACGCAAACATTAAGGTCAATTACCAATGCTAATTGTGTCATCTTATTTCCCCGCCATTTTTAATAATCGTTGGAAGAAGCCCGTGCCACTTTTATAACCATTTGGACGCTTGATAGGCGACATCATACCAGGATACATCGGCAAGGTTTTGAACTGGGGTGAAGTCACCTTAGGCTCATTATCTTCTGCTTTATAGACTTTTACCCGCACGTCATACCAGCCTGCTTGCCCTGTCACAGGGTCAGAATTAGAAATCATACCTTCACGGGTTCTACAAGGTAGCTCTTCGGCAATTAAGTGGTTTAACAAGAACCCTTTGTTGGATTCATTGGCTTTCTTATCTAATCCCCATGCACCTGATGCTTTGCCAATGGCATTCCACGTCCAAACAGTACCGGGTTCTACCGATTCAGAGAAGCGACAAATACAGCGAACCTTGCCGTGCATAGACTCTACCCAAATCCAATCACCATCTTCAAAACCATTATGATCACCAACGCTAGGGTGCATATAGAGGTGATTATGAGCATGAATCTGGCGTAGCCATGCGTTTTGCGAATCCCATGAGTGATACATTGCCATTGGACGTTGAGTAATTGCACTGAGCGGATACTCACGGCGATTTGTCATCTCAACCTCTAACGGTTCGTGATATATTGGCAACGGATCAAAATAGGTTTCAACACGCTTGCGTAAATGCTCTGGCGGTTGTTTGCCTTCGCGTTTACCCTGTGCAGCTAGGCGAAAATCTTGAAAAATTTCTGAGTAGATTTGTATCTGAATTGGCTCAGCATAGCGAGTTAAACCATGATGCCTTGCCCACTCCAAATACCCCTCATTCCAATTACGCATGTATTGGTAAGATTTAGGTAACTTATGGTGATACACACAGTTATTATTAGCGTACATCTCCCACTGATTAGAGTTTGGCTCACCCTTCATCGATTTTTCACCTGATTTACCACGCCAACCTGCAAGAAAACCAATCCCTGAACCAGGTGCTGTTTCATGGTTGACAATAAAATCAGGATAATCACGGTATTTAGGCTTGCCGCTCTCATCCACAAAAGCTTTCAAACCTAAACGTGAACCTAATTCAATCAACACTTCTTGGAATGGCTTGCAATCACCCGTTGGCGGTAATACAGGAATTCTCACTGAGTCCACAGGACCATCATATTCTGAAATCGGACGATCTAGCATCGACATAACATCATGTCGCTCAAGGTACGTTGTATCGGGTAGGACTAAATCAGCAAACTGCGTAGTCTCTGATTGGAAACTATCACAGACAATAATAAATGGGATTTTGTATTCCCCGTCTTCATCTTTATCGACCAGCATTTCTCTTACTTTGCTGGTATTCATTGATGAATTCCATGCCATGTTCGCCATAAACAATAATAGCGTATCAATTTTATGTGGATCGCCACGCCATGCATTCGTAATCGCATTGTGCATCAAACCATGTGCTGATAGCGGATGTTCCCATGAAAATGCCTTATCTAAACGCACAGGCTCGCCCTTATCATCCACAAATAAATCATCCGGAGAGGCAGGGAAGCCCAGTGGCATACCCTCTAATTCTGTATTAGCTTGCACCGCTTCAGGACCTTTAGGCGGCTTAGGGCATGGTGGAATAGGACGAGGGAATGGTGCTTTATGGCGGAAACCACCTGGGCGATCAATTGTGCCCAGTAAGGTCATTAAAATGGATAAATTACGAATGGCGTGAAAACCATTAGAGTGTGCTGCTAAACCTCGCATTGCATGAAAAGCAACGGGGTTGCCTGTCACTGAATGATGCTCTTCACCCCAAACATCTGTCCAAGAAATAGGTAATTCAATTTTATGATCACGAGCCATAATACCCATTTCATATGCAAGATTACGAATTCTTTCTGCTGAAATCCCCGTAATTTCTGATGCCCATTCAGGTGTATAATCTTTAAGGCGATCTGTTAATAATTGAAACGCGGTTTTAACTTTTGTGCCATCTTCCAATTCATATTCACCAAATAAATACGGATCAGCTCCCCGATTCTGGCTTGGCACAGGCTTATCTTCATTACGATCCCACCAAAGTTTATTCTGCGGATCCACACAGCTTTCACGACGGTCTTCTGTAGTTCGGCAGAATAAGCCAAAGTCATCGCTATCTTCATCCTGATTCACCAATTCAGCCGCATTGGTGTATTTGATCAAAAAGTCACGGTCGAATAAGCCTTCCTGAATTAATACATTATTCAATGCCATAAATAATGCTCCATCTGTCCCAGGGCGAATAGGAATCCATTCATCGGCAATAGCAGAATAGCCCGTTCGTACTGGGTTGATGGAGATAAAACGTCCACCGTTTTTCTTGAAATGTGATAATTCGATTTTTAAGGGGTTAGAGTGATGATCCTCTGCCGTACCAATCATAATAAATAACTTAGCTCGTTCTAAATCAGGACCACCAAATTCCCAAAAAGAACCACCAATAGTATAAATCATACCCGCTGCCATATTGACTGAACAAAAGCCTCCATGAGCAGCATAGTTAGGTGTGCCAAATTGCTTGGCAAATAAACCCGTTAAGGCTTGCATCTGATCTCGACCAGTAAATAAGGCAAATTTTTTAGGATCCGTCGCTCGAATATTGCTTAAACGCTCTTCGATAATATCAAAGGCTTTTTCCCACGAAATGACCTCAAAGCTCCCTGCCCCGCGTTCTGTACCCTCTTTTCGTTTTAACACTTTTGTTAAACGCCCAGGGGAATACTGTTTCATAATCCCTGATGACCCTTTGGCACAAATAACTCCCTTGTTCAAAGGATGATCAGGGTTGCCTTCAATATAGCGAACCTCACCCTTTTCCAAGGTAACATTAATGCCACATCGACAGGCACACATATAGCAGGTCGTGCTTTTAACTTCGATATTTTGTTTAGACACAAGTAACCCCTTAGTCACAAAATGAGGACAAAGTATAATTTTTTAAATATAAGAAAACAATAATATTTATAGATGCTTAATTAACAGGGTAAATCTTATTCAAGACTCCCTTAAATACGGGATGGGTATTTTACAAATAAATTGTTACAATGTGTTAATGTGAAATTCAGCTAAATATTAACGGCACTAAAGGACTAAGCTCGTGAAATACGCAAAACAGCATACAATAACCCTTAAACAACTATCATTTATAAGAAATAATACTGATATCCAATTACTCAGAGAAGAAAAAACACTTCAGCAACAAGCCTTAAGTTGCGAAACAAATATTATGTTTTCAACTGCTCGAATGCAGATAAACACCAATAAAAATGGCATTGAGAATATTATTTATTTACCAGTTTATTCACATTCTTGTCATTGAAGAAGCTTTGATTATTAGCTCTATTTTAAATAAAAAATAAATAGTAGACTGGAAAAGCGAATATTATTTAACAATATTATTCTAAAAACATATAGGACAGTTCTTATCCTGCCTTAGTTTAATTTCTCGCCATTCCATATATTTTGCATCTAAGATTAATAAGCGTCCTGCAAGTGTAGGTAAATCCGTGAGTAACTTTAATACTTCGGTCGCTTGGATACTGCCGATAATTCCTGCAACAGGAGCGAGTACCCCTGTTGTACTACAAATATCTTCTGTTTCACCTTCTTTATCATATAAACATTGATAACATGCGATATTACTTTGTCGATAATCAAATGTAGTGACCTGCCCTTCCATTTGAATTACTGCCCCTGAGACCAAAGGTGTTTTTGTATCTACACAAACTTGATTAATTGCAAATCTCGTTGGAAAATTATCAGTGCAATCGACAATAACATCATGCTGTTGAATTTCGGCTTGTAATTCATCAGTAGATAGCCTTTTATCGACAAGTTTATATACCGGCTCATTATTCATTGCCATTAACATGGCTTTAGCTGAAGCAACTTTACTATTACCGATTTGCTTACTATTGTAAATGATTTGCCGTTGCAAGTTACTAAGTTCTACTTGGTCATAATCTGCTAAAGTCAACTGCCCTACACCTGCTGCTGAAAGATACATGGCAACTGGTGCACCTAGCCCTCCTAGACCTATAATCATTACACGAGAATTAAGTATTTTTTCTTGCCCACTAATATCAATACTCTTAATTAATATCTGTCGACTGTAGCGTAACAGTTGTTCATCATTCATTACAATTTTCTCTAAAGTATTATTAATAATACTGACATAATAAAATTATGTAATAGTATTTAAT
>JALWYT010000164.1 GCA_026992705.1 Thiotrichaceae bacterium | reverse complement strand
CATAAACACTTGATCCGTGACTTTACTACGGTACAAGCTCAAGCGGATAGCTAACAGTTGCAAAGAATAAAACTACTCCGTAGACATTACGGAGTAGTCTTTTGCACAAATTGTTTAAATTCAAGCTCATTTCCATTAAATACATTCAAATCAACAATTCCATTAATTCCTTGCAAACGCCCTTGGTGGGCAAATTGCCAAAATGTCCATTTTTTTCCATCGGGTAATTTAGGTTGTTTGTATATATTACGTACCCAAATGGCAGTATTTTCAAGTTTCTCACCCACCAAAAAATGGCTGTAGGAGTCATTGGTGACATAAATAACAGGTGGCTTTCCATAGGCTTTTGTAACAAGCTCAAGATAGATTTTTAGCTGCACAAGCAAAATAGATTTTTCAGGCACAGAACGGCAGTTTCCACCAAATTCTAAATCAACGGCAGGCGGTAATTGCAACGCAGCTTTAGGAACATTGTTGATGAAATTATTAGCTTGTTCTTCCCCCGACTTACAGAATGTAAAAAAGTGATACGCCCCTGTTTTCAAGCCAACTGCTTGGGCATTTTTCCAATTTTGTTCAAATAAACGATCTTTGTGATCTCCGCCTTCGGTGGCTTTAATATAGGCAAATTGAATATTTTCTTTTGCTAAGGCTTGCCAATTAATTTTCCCTTGATGATGGGAAATATCAACACCCCGTACAGGAAATTGCTTTTCACTGGGGTAATTAAAACGGACATAACCATGCTCATAAGCCTCATAGCTTAGCCACAGTAATAAACCTGATATGGCTAGCCATACCAAAGCGGTGATGACGCTGGATCGTCTCATTTATTTCCCCATTGCCTGTTGCATAAAGGCATGTTTGATGATGTTATTTTGATTTATCCAGTTTAGTCCAAAATTTCTAATTTGTTGCACAGGATTCAGTGTATTTCCAAATAATGAACGAAAAGCTTCCATAGCTTTCATCGTGATGACATTATCCCCACGCCTAGCACGTTCATAGCGACGAAGCACTTTATACTCTCCAATTTGTGAATGAGAGCTTGTCTCGCTAAGAATTTCCGCAAGCTTGGCGGCATCTTTAAAACCAAGATTAACGCCTAGCCCTGCCAATGGATGTATGGTATGAGCGGCATCACCAACAAGAGCAGTATTCGCTTTTACATACTGCTCAGCCTGTGAGCCTTTTAATGGAAACGCAGCTCTCGGGGCAATGCAATGCACACTGCCAAGTTTATAATCAATCGCTTCGGCTAGTTTCTGTTCAAATAATTTATCTTCCAGCGATAGCATATAGTCTGCCTGATCAGAAGGCAGCGTCCAAACAATCGAACTGTGATTATTATTTAACGGCAAAAAGGCAATAGGACCTGTCGGAATAAAACGCTGCCATGCGGTGTCTTGATGCGGTAATTCTGTTTTCACAACCGTTACCAGACCGCTTTGTCCGTAATCATTTCGATTAACGGGGATTTTTGCCAATTCACGCACATACGAGCGAGCACCATCAGCACCCACAATTAATGTCGCTGATAATTGTTCATCATTATCGAGTGTAGTGAATACAGTTTTATTGTTGATTGTAAAATTTTTCAGACGAGCGGGGCAAAACAGCTCGATATTTTCATATTGCTCAATAGCCTGCTGCAAACCTAATTGAATAATTCGATTT
>JALWYT010000163.1 GCA_026992705.1 Thiotrichaceae bacterium | reverse complement strand
TTTTGATGCTGACGTACATGATTTTTCTGGCGAATAGCTAACCAAAATTGTACTAAGGTACCCAAAATTAAAAAGAATAAAAAAATCAAGCTCAATTCATTTATCATAATTTTTTAGATTTATTTATAGTTAAAAAATAAAACACACTAAATCAGACAAAAGGATATAAGTATGTTACAAAATCCAAACCATTTGATTTGGATCGATTTGGAAATGACAGGACTCGAACCCTATACAGACAGGATTATAGAAATTGCGACACTGGTAACAGATGTCAAGCTCAATGTCATTGCAGAAGGGCCAGTTTTAGCAATCCATCATAGTGATGAAATCTTAGCCAAGATGGATGAATGGAACACCCAGCATCATGGAGAATCTGGCTTAACTAAACGGGTACGCGAAAGTAAAATAACAATTGCAGAAGCAGAAAAACTAACCCTAGCATTTCTCCAAAAATATGTTCCTCCTGCTACCTCACCAATGTGTGGCAACTCAATTTGTCAAGATCGACGGTTCTTATGCCATTATATGCCAAAATTAGAGCAATATTTTCACTACCGTCATTTAGATGTAAGTACCTTAAAGGAATTAGCCAAGCGTTGGTATCCCAATCTAGCCGAATTTAAAAAAGACTCTAAACATTTGGCACTTTCTGATATTTATGATTCAATTGCAGAATTAAAATATTATCGTCAACATCTTTTAAAATAAAAAGGGGTTTGATTTAGTGATTGATAAAAAATACCTCCCATCATTATTATACCGTGCTAATCAAGCACGCGAACTTGATCGGATTGCCATCGAAGAAATCGGTATTCCGGGTATTTGTTTAATGGAACGCGCTGGCAGTGCCGCTTTTGAAATTTTAAAATCTCATTGGCCTAAAGCTCAGCGTATCATTGTCGTCTGCGGAACTGGCAACAATGGCGGCGATGCTTATATATTAGCACGATTGGCTTATTTAGCTGGTTATGATGTCATAGTATTACAAGTCGGAGATACAAATAATTTAAAAGGCGACGCACTGATCGCCTTTAATGCCATGCAAGCTATCGGCCTCAAAGCCCAAGTTTTTACTCAAACCAAACTTAGCGTTGTTGATGTCCTAGTTGATGGGTTATTCGGTACTGGACTGAACCGCGAAGTTTCTGGAAAATGGCGAGAAGTGATTGATAGTCTCAATCAGCGCCGCTGTCCATTACTCGCCCTAGATATTCCATCAGGACTACATGCCGATACTGGCACAGTTTTAGGCACAGCAGTACATGCAGACGTAACCGTAACTTTTATTGCCTTAAAACAAGGTTTATTCACAGGTGCAGCCCCCGATTATTGCGGCAAAATCTATTTTAACGATTTACAAGTACCCCCCATCATTTACGAGGGATTCCACCACACACAGCGGCTTGATTACAACAATTTAAAAACGGCTTTGCCGAAACGCCAGCGCACAGCTCATAAAGGCAAATTCGGTCATGTATTGATAATAGGTGGAGATAGCGGCATGATCGGAGCAGCACGTTTAGCGGCTGAAGCGGCAGCACGAGTTGGAGCGGGATTAATCAGCGTAGCTACACGCTCCGCCCATGCAGCTTTGCTCAATCTCACCCGCCCAGAGATTATGAGTCATGGCGTAGAAACCTATGAAGACCTTAAGCCATTGATAGATAAAGCTAATGTT
>JALWYT010000162.1 GCA_026992705.1 Thiotrichaceae bacterium | reverse complement strand
AACGTGGTTTAGCACGATTTCTAAGCGATCCTCTAATGCAGGAGCTTTTTTACGTTTTCCTGTTTGAAGATAATGATTTAGTTGCTCAAATATCCAAGGTTGTCCCCAACTTACTCTACCTAGCATAACTCCATCAGCTTTGGTATAGCTCAATAAAAAAGCAACATCATTTTCTGATTGGACATCACCATTAGCAACTACTGGTATCCAAACGGATGATTTTACTTGCCGAATGGTTTCATATTCAGCAAATCCTTTATAGGCATCTTGTTTTGTTCTACCATGTAGAGCAATGGAGCTGATTCCAACTTGTTCTGCAATTTGAGCGATAGCAATAGCATTGCGTAATTGTGGCGACCAACCCGTTCTGAGTTTTAACGTTACAGGTACATTCACGGTTGACACAACGGCTAATAAAATCTCTTTTACTAGCACTTCATCACGCAATAAAGCTGATCCTGCTGCTTTATTGCACACTTTCTTTGCAGGACATCCCATATTAATATCTATTATTTGAGCCCCCTGTTTGACACACTGCTTGGCAGCATCCGCCATCATCTGAGGTTCATTACCAGCAATCTGTACACTGTTAATAATGTTACGTTGATTGTGGTGTATTAAGCGACTTCGTGATTTATTGCTTTTCCACAGTCGTATATCTGATGTCACCATTTCAGATGTTGTTAATGCAGCACCATAGGTATGACATAGCTTGCGAAAGGGGTAATCAGTAATACCCGCCATCGGTGCTAATAATAGATTATTTTTTAATTGATATTTTCCAATACGGAACATAAATTATGTCAATGAAATACCTACATAGTGCGGGTTCAAATGTACAACTCAAATGTTATGGTGTAACAATAGCAAAAAATAGAAATAGGAGAAAAAGTAGGCGACTAACGGTAGCTTTTTACACAACAGACTTATCTAACATAAACGAAATAAACTGTTTGAACTCTATTGCTTCATTTGCAATTGCTGAACTTTATAGTCAAGCTGCTGTTTTTGTTGCTCTGCTTGTGCAAGGCTGTTTTGTAATTTTTGATTTTCAGCTTCCATCTGACCGAGACGACGCAGTACAGCTGCTAGCTTTCGTTGAGTTTCTTGATATTTTAAACGCTCTTCAGGTGATAGTGCTTGAATCTGTTCGGGTGTTAGCAATGATTTTTGAATATTGCTTTTCAGCTCCTCAGGAATAAATTCACTGAGTTTGGGTTTGTTATTATTAGGTACTTTATAATTATCAAGTTTCATGATTTCTACCTTATCTTGCGTTGTTTTTGTTATTTGTTTAGCTTCTGTCTGCTGAACCTTTGGTGTCGATACAGCAGGCTGATTCTCTGATACAACAGCTTTTGCTGCTGCGGTGTGATTTTGTTCTGATACAACTGCCTTTGGTGTTGTAATCGGGTTATTTTGTTGGATTGTGTCTGTGTTTTTGGCTTGATTTATTGCTGCATTTTTAGTGCTAGGACTAAAAAAAACATAAATGATAAGAGTCAATAAGACTGCAAAGATAACTAAGGCAATCTGCGTAATTCGTTCCTGAAGGTTGTTACTTATTTCCATTTTTCTATCTGATTAGTAGTTACTCAGCCCTATACTGAGTAGTTGTCCTCATTATTTAATTCCGTTTAAAAATATTTTTCCACCAACGTCTGCGGTTATTAGCTTGTGGCAAAGCGGATGGCAAGTCAATAGGTGCTTGCTTTGAAAGTATCCATGCAGGTAGCGGTGGAGCCATACCAGTACTGCATGATGTGCCGAGATTATTTGGGTCAAAAATCTTAATAAATTTAGGTTGTGTTTTATTATCAACATACACAATGCCGCAGTAATCTTCAGCATGCTCTGTTCTTAATAGTTTATCAACTTCTGTAATAAATTTTTCTAATTCATTATAAGGGGTAGGATTTTTAGGAGGTGTGTCACCAACGGCATAAATATACCAATCATCGACTTTTTCTGTTTTTAACACATTCCATAGCTCATCTAATTGATGCCAGCGTAAAATACCACTAAAAGCTCCCATAAATGTTTGATAATAACGATTATTCGTTTCCATAATTATTTAACCTCTGTGTAACTATTTTATCCAAATTGCTTATTCGGGATGTTGTAAATACATCCGTGTAAGCTATAAGCCCAAATAATCAAATACTTACCATCTTACATAATATATAAAATAGTTACGTCCCTATTAATTCAATGGTATTACCATCAAGGTCACGAAAAAATAATGCTCGGCGACCTGATTTGCTCAAGCTATAAGTAATTTTAGCATACTCTAATTTATTAATTATTGATTGCAGATTAGCAACGCTAAAAGCCACATGCCGATCACGCCCACCATGTTTAGGGCGATTGTGAATAGGATCAGGGTTAGGCAACTCCAATAAATGAATCTGCTGATGCTCATTAACATCAAGCCAAGCACCAGCATAACCCAAATCAGGGCGTTGCTTATTGATGCTTACGCCGAGAATTTTTATATAAAAATCAATGGAAGCTTGTGTATCTTGCACGATAAATGATACGTGATGTATTGCGAGTAAATTATTTTTCATATGCTTATCATATAATGTAAAAACACACTACGCCATAATTGGTAGGGATACTGGATAGATGTTAATATTCAGTAAACTGTCAAACCTAGGTATTTCTATGTCTAAAGAATTTTATGAATCAAAAGAGCGACGGGTGTTAATGGCAATGCGTAAAACCTTGTCTAAAATTATTAAGGACCTCACCCCAACCGATGCAATGGTGGAATATCCACTAACGGCAGAAACAGTTGAAGATATTAAAGTTTGTTTAAGCCTTATTGCATCACGTGAAAAAGAATTAGCCGATGAAGCAGGTATCACAATGGCAAGACCGCGTTTTATTGATGAACCTACAAATGTTGATACAAATATCGTATCCATTGATTCTTTGAGGAAAAAATAATGACCAAGCAGCGTAATAATGAGGATATGATACAGATCACAAAGGCAATTATTGCTTATTTAGATGAATGGCGGTTGAGTCCTGAGCAGATGATTGAGGTATTGGGTTTGCCAGAAGGGACGAAGCCTCGTCATATTCAGCAGTATCGGAATCATGATAAAGCTTTTCCTCAAACGGAAGAAGTGATGACGCGAATTGAGCATATTAGTGGTATTGCCGATGCCTTACGCACGACTTTTCCATTTAGTCAGCAAATGCGGCATATGTGGCTATTTAAACCGCATCGTCGTTTTCGTAAGAAGCGTCCGATTGAAGTTATTTTTAATGAAGGCATTCATGGTTTAATGCGAGTTCGTGTTGAGGTAGACTGTACTTACGGTTGGGTTGATCCTGTAACAGGCAAATAAATCATAAACAATGTCAGAAACAATAAAATTACAAGAAATTCGTGAAAATATAGATGCTATTGATGACCAAATTCTTGAGTTAATGAACTCAAGGGCAAAATGGGCTGAAAAAGTAGCAGAAGCCAAGCAAGGTTCAGACGAAAAAGTTAAGTTTTATCGCCCAGAACGGGAAGCTCAAATTTTGCGACGTATGATATCGCAAAATTCAGGTCCGTTAAAAGATGAACAAATTACCCGTATTTATCGTGAAATTATTTCCTCTTGCTTATCATTAGAAGAAAAACTAACCATTGCTTTTTTAGGTCCTGAAGGGACATTTTCTCAATCAGCCGTGCATAAGCATTTTGGTCATTCTGTTACGCCACTTCCCTGTGAAACCATTGACTTAATTTTCCGCGAGGTACAAGCTGGCTCGGCAGATTATGGAGTGGTACCGATTGAGAACTCTACAGAAGGTGTTATCACACATACCTTAGATAGCTTTGTTGATTCGCCTTCACTGCGTATTTGCGGCGAAGTGGATTTACGCATTCATCAAAACCTTATGTGCCAAACTGATGATTGGCAATCAACTAAGCGGGTTTATTCTCATCAACAATCTTTAGCCCAATGTCGGCGGTGGCTAGATATGCATTTACCCAAGGCAGAGCGTATTCCTGTGAATAGCAATACCGAAGCTATTCGTCTAGCCTGTAAAGATGAACAAGCGGTGGCAATTGGTGGTCAGCAAGCTGCTGACATTTATGATATTAAGGTTGTACAAATGAATATTGAGGATCAACCTAACAATACCACCCGATTTTTAATTATAGGCGAGCAAAAAGTCCCACCTAGCGGTAAGGACAAAACCTCTTTATTATTATCCACAACTAATAAACCCGGTGCTTTATACCATTTACTCAAGCCATTGGCGAAAAATGGTTTGGATATGACACGCATTGAATCTCGCCCCTCACGTTGTGTAAACTGGGACTATGTATTTTTCCTTGATGTGATTGGTCATGAAGACGATGAGAATCTCAAACAAGCATTGGAGGAATTACAACAAAAAGCAGAGAAACTTAGAGTGTTAGGATCATATCCTAAAGCAATAAAATAAGGATCGTTATTCAATTTTTGCATTGAAAGTGCTTATTTATCCTTATAGAATTTAGCTTTCTGCCTTTGAATGCGAACAAAATAAAGTACAATCTGAAGCGTTATAAATATGCTAAAAATTACAACTCAGGCAATAACATGGAACTAAAAACATGGAAGTATGCGGTTTCCGCCATTCAGGAGTTAAACCCTTATCTCCCAGGAAAACCGATTGAAGAACTAGAAAGAGAGTTAGGTATTGAAGCAGGTACAACAATCAAACTTGCCTCTAATGAAAATCCGCTTGGAGCAAGCCCTAAAGCTATTGCAGCAATACAGGCGAAACTCAACGAGTATAATAATAACCCTACAGATAGGATGCGGACATTAGAGTTATACCCTGATGGCAGTGGTCACCATCTGAAACAAAAGTTGGCAGACAAATTGTCTACTGATAATACACGCATTTCTACCGAACACATCACCTTAGGCAATGGCTCAAATGATATATTGGATCTGATTGCAAGAACTTTTCTTACTATCCGCCGTGATGCTGTCTTTTCTGAATATGCCTTTGCTGTTTATCCAATTGTAACTAAAGCGGCAGGAGCAGGTAGACATATTGCTAAAGCACATCCTACAGATCATACAATGCCTTATGGACATAACTTAAAAGCAATGTTGCATCAAATTCGTGGCAATACCCACATCGTTTTTATCGCTAACCCGAATAATCCAACAGGGACATGGTTAAATAGTGATGAACTAGAGCACTTTATGCAACAAGTCCCTGTCCATGTTGTTGTAGTGATTGATGAGGCTTATTGCGAATATGTTGATCATATTGCCTACCCTAATACTCTGGAATGGTTAGATAACTACCCAAACCTTATCGTCACACGAACATTTTCAAAAATTCACGGTTTAGCCGGTTTGCGAATTGGTTATTCCGTATCCAGCCCCGAAATTGCGGATTTATTAAACAGAGTTCGTCAGCCATTTAATGTAAATTCACTGGCACTGACGGCTGCCGAAGCAGCACTCGATGATGACGAGCATGTGGAAAAAAGTGCAGAACTTAACCGCCGTGGACTACAACAGTGGGAACAAGCCTGCAAACAACGTGAACTCGACTATATTCCATCCGTCGGTAATTTTATTACGGTAAAAGTCGGTGAAAATGCCCAGTTGATATATGAAGCCATGTTGCGAGAAGCAGTAATTGTTAGACCCGTCGCAAATTATAATTTACCCCAGCATTTACGTATCACCATTGGCACAAAAGAACAAAATGAACGCTGTATTGCAGCATTGGATAAGGCCATGAAGCTGTGAATGAATTCTCAATTCAACAATTAACAATTTTTGGTGTTGGGCTAATCGGAGGCTCGCTTGCTAAAGCCCTAAAAAAAGCAAATTACTGTAAAACTATTATCGGTTGCAGTCGTAATGAAGCCCACTTAAAACGAGCCATTGAACTCGATGTAATTGATGATTACCAACTAAACCCAGCAGAAGCCGTTGCTCAAGCCGATATGATACTGCTGGCTGTGCCGCTAGGGGCAATGGAAACGGTACTTAATCATATTAAAGATACCTTACAGC
>JALWYT010000161.1:9407-19672 GCA_026992705.1 Thiotrichaceae bacterium | reverse complement strand
CATTTAAGTCTCTTCTCCGTGAGGGTTAGATAAAGTTGTATTTAATTATGGGTATATGATGTGGATTATTTTAAAAAAGGGAAAAAATTTGGTACTTCATCTACAAATGGGGGTACCTGATTGGCGACAGCATCACCAACCGTTACAGGATCGGGTGTGCTAAGTGATGGTGCACGCCAGCCACCAGGCATTCTACCTATATCATAGGGAGCATTTAGCATATCGTCCCATAAGTTACCTGTTGCATCGGTATAAAAATCTGGCCAGATATAGCGGGTATCGCCCCAAGGTTTCTTTTTCTTTTTTTCTGGTTTTTTACGAAAAGGGGGGAGTGGTTTTTTATTTCTAAGTTGTTGATTCATTAATTGGGGGTTAATTATTGGGTATTGATAAGGTGTTGTAGTTGTGGTTTGAGAATGAATATAAGGTTTATTGTAAGTATAAACAGGTCGAGTTTGTTGGAATGTTTGATTAGCAGGAAAACGTAATACAGGGGGAACTGCTACTGTTGGAGCATAGGGGTATTGCATGGTCGTTTGTGGTACAGCAACATAAGGAAAATTTGTTTGCATGGGTGCTAAAAGTGCAGGGGTAGCCGGCATTTGCATCAACTGCTGTGGTATATTGTATGTGGGATATGCGGCTGGTGGTGTGTAATATAAGGGTTGTTGTGTATAGACTTGTCTTTGTGTTGTTATTTGCTTTTTTTGAAGGTCAGATGGATAGATATAGTTCGTCTTGGTATTTGCAAAAATACTTGACACCCATACTGATGATATAATGAATAAAATGTACGTATTAATTGTTTTCATGATATTCCACACACAGTCCCTAACTAATTGATAGGAGTTTATAACAAAATTATTAGATTTTATGGCGTATCTTTAACCTTTTTCACGTAATTTAAGCTATTATTGTAAATAAGTCTTTAGAAAAACTATCTAAAATAATTAATGGTTACTGTTTGTAGTCCGTATGTAGCTTTGTAAAATATGGGAGCGATACCACTGATCTTAAACATGAATAAGTAAAATTTCCTGTGTTATATTGTTCTTCGTAAGGGCTACTGCTTGAATAAGGATAAAATTATGAAAATTAAGTTATTACTTTCTGCCAGTCTTTTAATAAACTCTACCTGTTTTTTAAATCATGTTTCTGCTGATACAAGTTTAACATTTACAGATACTATGCCAAATGGTGCTACACGTACCAGTAATATACAAGTTCATAATCATTTTGTCCGTTCAAGTCGTTCCGATAGTACCGTTTACACACTTTTTGATACAGAAAAACAAATAATGTACACCATCAATCCTGAAGTTAAGCAGTATATGCAAGCAAATATGGAAAGTATTAAAAATAATGTAAAAATAGCAATGCAAATGCAGGAAAAAATAAAAGCTCAAATGAAAGAGCAAATAAAAACAATGCCTGAGGAACAACGGAAAATGATAGAAAAACAAATGGAACAGGCGGATGCTCAGGCTAAAATGCCTGCTCCTAAGATTGAGATGAAGTTTAGTGATAAGACCGATACTGTTCAGGGTTTGTCATGCAAAATGGTGACTTTTTCTGTGAATGGGAAAGCAATTAAAGAAAGCTGTTTTAGCAAAGAGGGTATTGATGAAAAAGATATGGCTCAGTTGAAGAAAATGTTTAATTTTATGGAAGCCATTACAACTGAAACGGCTAAAATTCGCGGTTTACCTGCTCCTGATACCTCTTCTATGCCAAGCCATCAAGAGGGCATTGCAATTAGAGTACGAGCTTTACCAACAGGTATTAAAAGTGAGCTTTCTAATATATCGACTGGATCATTGGATGATGCGAATTTTAAAATACCAGAGGGATTTAAATTATTCACTCCATCACCAGCAGGTCAAGTAGCTAGCGAATAATCCCCCGCTTGCTGTTTTTGCAAAAATCAATAAATAATTGCACATCTTTGTCATTAGGGTATTCTGTGTGCAATTTTGCTAATGCGTCTTTATAGCTGAGTTTTGAGCGATAAACTATTCGATAGGCATCTTTAATCCGTTTGATACGGTCACTACTGAAGCTATGTCGTTTTAAGCCCTCTCGATTAATACCACGAGGAACACCAGGTTCGCCATAAGTCATGACATAGGGTGGGACATCTCTAGCCACTGCTGTTCCCATACCCGTAAAGGCGTATTGACCGATATGGCAGAATTGATGAATGAGGGAAAATCCACCTAGAATAACGTAATCATCAATTGTTACATGCCCTGCTAATGTGGCTCCATTGGCAAAAATGGTGTTATTGCCAACAATACAATCGTGGGCAAGATGCACATACGCCATAATCCAGTTGTCATCACCGAGTACGGTTTTTCCAATATCCTGTGCTGTGCCGCGATTAAAGGTGCAGTATTCTCGAATAACATTGCGATCCCCCATAATAAAGCTGGTATCTTCGCCTTGATATTTTTTATCTTGAGGGACTTCACCAATCGAGTTGAATTGGTAGATTTGATTGTCTTTGCCAATATGCGTTCGACCTTGTATCACTACATGCGGACCAATCCATGTGCCAGCATCAATCGTAACATTTGCCCCAATAATGCTATAGGCAGAAACTTCAACATCATCAGCTAATTCGGCTTTGGGGTCAATAATCGCGGTAGGATGAATCACGTTAGTCTTCTCTTTTTGCAGCACAAGTGAGTTCAGCAGAGGCAGCAACTTTGCCGTCAACTGTTGCTTTAGTATCAAAAATCCAGATCATACCCTTATGTTTTTTAATTGAGGCGTGTAACATTAATTGATCACCCGGCACGACTTGGTGTTTAAAACGAGCTTTGTTGACCGCCGCTAATAAATAAAGGGTGTCATTTTGAGGTTCGGCATGCATGGTTTTAAAGCCAAGCAGCCCCGTTGCTTGTGCCAATGCTTCAATAATCAATACGCCTGGCATAATCGGTTGATCAGGGAAATGTCCATTAAAGAATGGTTCGTTAATGGTTACATTCTTATAAGCTAGGATAGATTCACCTTCAACTAATTCGACCACACGGTCAACTAATCCAAATGGATAGCGGTGTGGTAAAAAATTTCTAATTTCATTAACGTCCATTACGCTCACTTTATATGCCCTTCTTCTGTCGTTTTTCTAATTTGATAACGCGACGAAATAACGCATCGAGTTTTTTAAACCGTGCGGTATTTTTTCGCCATGATTGATAGTCATCTACTACCATACCAGATGAATAAACCCCAGCTTGGTGGATGGAATGACTGACTAATGTCGTTGCCGTTATGGTTACATCATCGACAATTTCTAAATGCCCAACCACGGCAGAAGCCCCTGCAATGCGGCAACGCTTGCCAATCTTAGTGCTGCCTGCTATGGCGGTTTGCCCTGCTATGGCGGTATTTTCACCTATGCTGACATTGTGTCCAACTTGGATAAGGTTATCTAATATAACGCCATTGCCGATTTTCGTTGAGCCTAATGCGGCTCGGTCGATACAGGTGTTGGCTCCTATTTCTACATTGTCCCCTAAAATTACATTGCCGATTTGTGGGATTTTATACCATTTGCCATTTTTCTGCGGGGCAAAGCCAAAACCGTCAGCTCCTAAAACAGCTCCTGAGTGAATTAAACAGAAGCCTCCGATAATCGTGTCATGATATAAAGTAACATGACTTTTTAATTCCGTTGCTTCACCAATTTTACAATTTTTAGCAATGCTGGAAGCCGCTCCAATAATAACATTCGAGGCAATTTCACAGCCTTCATCAATAACAACATTAGCGGCAATGGAGACATTTTCACCTAAGCGGACGCTTTTATGTATGACTGCTGTTGGGTGTATAACGCCATTTGATTGATCACTCGGATAAAGTGCGGTTACTGCTTTTGCATACGCTAAATAGGGATCATCATTAATGAGTTTATTGCCTGAAAAGTTGTTAGACATTGATCTTGGCAATATAACGGCGGCGGCTTTTGTTTCACTTAAATAGGGTAAATATTTTTTACTGTGAATAAAGCTAATATCCGTTTTATCTGCCTGCTCAATGCTTGCTATATTTTGAATTTGACAATGTGGATCACCTTGCAATTCAGAGTCTGTTAGCTCTGCAAGTTTTTGTAGCTCCATCATTTATTACTCTTAGTTTGATGGGGCAAGAGCATCTTGCTGACTTTTTTGGTAATTTTTTTCCAAGTATTGAAGTACTGCTGGCGTAATATCAACTTTTTTATCAGCGGATATATAGTTTTCTATCACAATGTCAATATTTTTTTCTAATCTAACAGTATCAATAGCAGCAAAAACCTCTTGCTTTACAATTTCTAAGGCTTCTTGTTTTGTTGAGCTGACTTGATCTCGTAAAGCTTCGTAAGCTCGAGTATACTGCCGCCTTCTTTCTCGATAGTCACGGCTTTTTTTAAGGCGTTCTTCGTTAGATAACTGTGCATCTTCTTGATCTAACTGCTTCTCTAATTGCTCTAATAATTTTCTTTCTTTTGCCAGTGCTTGCTCTTTAGGTAGGTATTTTTCACGAATCTCTTTACTTAAATTTTTTGCTCGAGGAGAGAGTTCTAGTAGTTTTGCAACATTAACGACAGCTACTTTAGTTGTTGTATTATTATCAACTTCATTAATAATTTTGTTATCAGTTGCATAAAGAATGGACGACAAAGTCATGATGATGCTAAATAAGAATATTTTGTTTATCAGTAGTAATAACACGTATTTCAAAGCTCCTAAGATTCTAAAATTTAGAATGAAGCACCTAAGCTAAACTGGAATTGTTGTTTTTCATCCCCATCTTTTGCATTTAATGGTTTTGCATAGCTTAAGGAGAAAGGACCAATCGGTGATAGCCATACCAAACCAATACCTGCAGAATAACGTAAATCACTTGTGCTGAAATCTTCCCCTTTATCAAATACATTACCTGCATCAATAAATGCACTCATACGAATTGATTTATTTTCAGCCATAAATGGGGCAGGGAATAATACCTCTGCAGTAGCAGATGTTGCTAAATCACCACCACGTGGATCGCCTTTTGAATCTTTTGGTCCTAAACTGCTTTGCTGATAACCACGTACTGAGCGAAGCCCCCCTGCATAAAACTTTTGGTAAAATGGTAGTTCATTTAAGTCTCCTCTACCTTTACCGACAGCAACACGACCTTTAACAGCAAAAATTAGATTATCTGTCATAGCTTTGTAGAATGATCCATCATATCTTACTTTATTATAATCTAAGTCACTGCCTGGTAATGTTGTTTCAAGTGAAATGCGTTGTTTGTGTCCTTTGGTAGGAAATATTGTTCGATCGCGAGTATCACGTATATAGCTGATAGTACCTAAAAATTGATTATAAGTATCACCATAAGCTGCAAGGAAATTATTAACATGATCAGGTGTGTCAGCAGTGGTGGTTATTTTTCTGTGTTCACCACCTAGGCTGAAATAAACAGAATCTGTTTCACTCAGCGGTACGGTGTAATGGACATCACCACCATAACGATTAGAAATATAGTTTGATACTAAACTAGCGTCACCATCAAATTTATTTAAATAGGCTGTAAAACCACGACTAATTCCATTTGTCGTATAGTAAGGGTTGGTATAGGTAATATTATAATTTTTAACAGATTTGCTATTTTCAACACCTAAAAATAATCGCTTACCTGTTCCTAAAAAGTTTTCTTGCTTTAAATTAACATTAAATAAAACGCCTTGGTCTTGAGAATATCCTGCACCAATTGAAAATTGATTTGATAAACGTTCTTTAACGGTGACGTCTAAATCAACTTGATCTTCTGTACCAGCAACGGGTGATTGAGAAATGGTAACTGATTCAACATAAGGTAAACGCTGTATTCGTATTTTTGAACGCTCAACTTTTTTCTTGGAATACCAAGAGCTTTCTAGCTGACGCATTTCACGACGATAAACTTCATCTTTAGTTCGGTAATTACCTTTGATATTGATACGACGCACATAGGCACGTTTTCCAGGTATTACGATTAGCTTTAAAGCAACGGTTTTATTAGTCTCATCAATTTCTGGGTCAGCATTTACAGCAGCAAAAGCATAACCTTTTTTACCCAATGCGGCTTCTAACTTCTCGCGTGTTTCTTCTAACTTTTGTTGTGAAAATGTTTGTCCTTTACCAATAGTGATTAATGAGTTTAATTCTTCTTTTGATAAATTAATGTCACCTACGATATTAACAGAAGATATTGTATATTTATCACCTTCTTTAATATTTAAAGTAATATAGGTCGACTTTTTATCAGGTGTTAAGGAGGTTTGTACAGATACAATTTCAAAGTTTAGATAACCTCTGTCTCGATAGAATGAGGTTAATTTATCTAAGTCACCCATTAATTTATTTTTTTCATATTGGTCACGTTTACTTAAAATTGCCCAGGATTTTTTTTCACCAGAGTCAAGTAAATTTAGTAATTTTTTTTCTGGAAAAGCTTTATTACCAATTATCTTTACTTGTCTAATTTTGGAGGTTTTACCCTCATTTATTTTGATATTAATTGCACGACGATTTCTAGGTAAGATCTCTAATGTTGTATGAATCTCAACACCATATTTGCCTTGTGCTAAATACTGCTCTTTTAAGCTACGTTCTAAACGTATTATGGCTGATTTATCTAATGTCCGACCTTTAGCTATATCAGCTTTACGTAAAATCTCTAAGAGCTGTTTAGTTTTAAAGGCTTTATTACCACTGATGTGTATTTCACCAATGGCTGGACGTTCTGCAACATTAACAACTAAGATATTACCTCGGCGTGATAAGTTGACATCCTCAAACAAGCCAGTCTGGTATAGGCTACGGATAACATCAGGAGAGTTTGCATCATCAAACATTTCACCAACGGTAGCAGGAATGTAATTAAGTACCGTGCCTGCGGTTACACGTTCAAGCCCGTTGACTTCAATATCTTGTATAATAAAGCTTGCAGCCCAAGATGTTTGTGATAATGCCAGTAAACTACTTACTAATAAGCTCTTAGTAATCGGCATGTTCATTATTTGTTTTTCCATAATTTATGTCATTAACCGTGTAATATCATTGTATATTGCTAGTACTGTCATACTTCCTACTAAAGCAATACCAATACGAAAACCTAATGCCTCAATTCGTTCAGGAACAGGTTTTCCTGTCAATAGTTCTATAATGTAGTATAAAAGATGCCCACCATCCAACATAGGAATGGGTAGAAGGTTTAATACCCCTAAACTTACGCTAATTATTGCTAAAAAACTGAGATAAGCCGCAATTCCTACCATTGCGGTTTTTCCTGCAAACTCAGCAATCGTAACGGGACCTGAAATATTTTTAAGTGAAGCTTCGCCAATAATTAAGCGACCCATAACTTTTAAGGTTACAACGGACATTTGCCATGTTTTTTTAAGCCCAGTTGCAAATGCCTTAGCCACACCTACTTTTTGTAAAAATACAGCATGATCTAATTTTTCTTGATCATCTGCACTAAGATCATCCGCGACTTCAGGCGATAATGCTGCCCCTAAGCTGCCATATTTTTTACCCTTCTCTATTTTTTCAGCCAAATTAATCACTAAATCTAGCATTGAGCCATCACGCTCAATTTTTAACGTAATTTTTTGTAAAGCATGTGAGCGGACATAATCCACAAATGCTTTTGAATCATTAATAGGCTGCTGATCAACCTGCAATAAAATATCACCTTTTTTTAAGCCCGCTGATTCTGCGGGAGAGTTTGGCAATACATTGTAAATACTAACCGTCTGCTTAGGTCGCCATGAATCAATACCCGCTTGTTCTAAAAAGTCTTCAGTATCTTTTAATATCGGTGTTTTTGATAAATCTAATGTATAGGTTTTTTCTTCATTATCTTTTAATACACTAATTTCTAACTGCTTATTATTTTCTAAATAGGATGTTAGGAAGGTCATGCGAGCTGCCGTCCAAGAATCTATTTTAATATTATTAATGCGTGTTATTTGCCCGCCTGAAGTCATGCCCGCTATTGCAGCTGGTGAGTTTTCACTAATTTCTCCAACATAGGGCTTCATTGCGTGAATACCGATTAAAGCAACAAGGCTATATAAAATAATAGCTAATAAAAAATTGGATAAAGGTCCTGCTACAACAATGGCTATTCGCTTCCACACAGGCTGATTATTAAAGGCTAGATGCTTCTCATCTTTAGCGACTTTGCCTTCTCGCTCATCTAACATTTTGACATAACCACCAAGCGGAATGGCGGATACAGCATATTCTATATTGTCTTTTTTTGATTTTCGCATGAATAAAGGTTTGCCAAAACCAATAGAGAATCGCAAAACTTTTACGCCTAATTTGCGTGCAACCCAAAAATGCCCAAATTCGTGAATGGCAACTAAAAGTCCAATTGCAACAATAAAAGCGACAATACTTATTAGAAAACTCATGACGATAACTGCCGTTGATTATTTTTTGTATTATTGGCTAGCCATAATTTTGAATGCTCACGGCTGACCTTATCCTGAATAAGGATATCATCCAGTGTATCGGGTGTTCCTGAAACAATATCTTGTAGCACGTTTTCAATCAAAATTGGAATCTCGGTAAATAAAATTTGTTTTTGTAAAAATGCCTCAACTGCGATCTCATTCGCAGCATTTAAACCAATTGTGGCATTACCACCTTGACGATGAGCATCATAGGCTAACCGTAAACAGGGGAAATGTCCAAAATCAGGCTTTTCAAAGTCCAAATGAGCCACTGCAAAAATATCCAAGGCGTTTACTCCTGAACTAATTCTTTCTGGATAGGCAAGTGAATAGGCGATAGGTGTTCGCATATCAGGGTTGCCTAACTGTGCCAGTACAGAACCATCATTATAGGATACCATGGAATGAATCACACTTTGTGGATGAATAACAACCTGAATCATTTCTTCTGGCACATCAAATAACCAACAAGCTTCAATAATTTCCAAGCCTTTATTCATCATTGTGGCAGAATCGACAGAAATCTTTTTACCCATTTCCCAGTTTGGATGAGCTACCGCTTGTTCAGGTGTAACGCTAGATAATTGTTCAGATTGCCATGTGCGGAAAGGTCCGCCTGATGCAGTTAGGAGGATTTTTTCAATACTGCTTTTATTACTTGCCTTAGGCATACACTGCAAAATGGCATTATGCTCGCTATCAATCGGTAATAGCTCAGCACCGTGTTGATGAATAGTATCCATAAAGAGCTTGCCCGACATAACAAGCGACTCTTTATTAGCAAGCAAAACCCGCTTACCTGCTTTAGCCGCTGCAAGATTCGGCAATAAACCTGCTGCACCAACAATCGCCGCCATGACATAATCGGTATCATCATGGCTGGCAACGGTTTCTAAACCTTCTACACCTGATAGCACAGTAGTTTCTAAGCCTTGTTTGATAAGTTTGGCAGATAGCTGTTCAGCCGCATCGTTATCAACCATGACGGCATAACGTGGCTGTGTTGCAAGGCATTGTTGATAGAGTTTTTCAACATTGGTATTCGCTGTTAAAGCAAAGACTTGATATTTTTTAGGATGGCGTGAAATAACATCTAATGTATTAATACCAATTGTGCCTGTTGCACCGAGTATTGTGATATTTTTACCAGTCATGTTTATATGATACCACCTAATAAAGCACCTGCGGTAAAGAAAGGAAGGGCAATAAGCTGGGCATCAATTCTATCTAAAATTCCACCGTGCCCAGGTAAGATTGTGCCACTATCCTTTTGGTTAGCTTCGCGTTTAATTAAACTTTCAAATAAGTCTCCTGCAATGGAGAGTATGGCAGTAACTGCTGATAATAGAACAAAGAAAATCCCATCACCTGAGCTAAATTTAAAATAAAATGCTGCTAAAATCGCCCAAATAATTGCCCCAATAATCGCTCCTAATACACCTTCTAAGGTTTTTCCAGGGCTTAAGTTAGGAGCAAGCTTGTTTACCCCAAAACGCTTACCTGCAAAGTAGGCAGATCCATCTGCAACGGCAACTAGCAAAATTAGGTACAATAACATTCCAGCATTTTTATCCTGTAGAATAATCAAGGCTAACCATGCAAGTAATAAAATAGGAAAAGCTAAAAAACGTAACAACCATTTATTATTTTGATAAAGAACAACGCCTTGATGGTAAGTGATCAGTAGGAAAAAAATCCCTGCCCATATGAATAAGCCAATAATGGAAAGTATTAACCAAACAATATCTCGTGATAAAACAATAGCGAAAGCAAATAAAAA
>JALWYT010000161.1:0-9397 GCA_026992705.1 Thiotrichaceae bacterium | reverse complement strand
AATAAAAATAATGCAGCGATAAATAATAAAGGGCGTGTCATATCAGGCTCATTAAAGCCCGTTAATTTAGCCCATTCCCAACCAGCAATACCTAACATAACAATGGCTGAAAAAATGGAGAAAATTCTATTTTCAACAAACAGAACGCTTAGTACGACCAATGCAATAAGAGCTATGCCAGTAATAATTCGTTGTTTAAGCATTTTATTTTTCTCCTGAAGATTGATTCAGTACAAGCTGCTCTCCCGTTTTGCCAAAACGACGTTGTCGATTAGAATAATCAGCAATTGCCTCCATTAACCTATCTTCACTAAAGTCAGGCCAATAACTCTTAGAGAAATATAGTTCAGCATATGCTAATTGCCATAAAAGAAAGTTGCTAACCCTAATTTCACCACCTGTACGAATAAATAAGTCTAACTGAGGGACAGCATGAGTTGATAAGTAATCAGCAATAGTATTTTCGTTTATATTGTTAGCCTGTAATTCACCTAATTGCACTTTTTCTACAATTTTTTGCACAGATTGCATAATATCCCAACGTCCACCATAATTTGCTGCGATGAGTAAGGTCATTCCGGTACACTCAGTGGTTAGGGCTTCAACATCAGCAATAGCAGTTTGTAATTTTTCAGGAAGGTGAGATATATCACCAATAAATTTAAGCTTAACTTGATTGCGTAATAAGGCTTGAGCTTCACGTTCAAGAGCCGAAATAAATAGTGACATTAAGCCATTAACTTCTTCTTTTGGACGCTTCCAATTTTCGCTACTAAAAGCAAACAAGGTTAAACACTCAATACCTAAATTACTACAGCAACGAATAATTTTTCGAGCAGTTTCAACGCCTTTTTTATGTCCAACAAGTCGGGGCATGTAACGTTTTTTCGCCCAACGCCCATTGCCATCCATGACAATGGCAATATGTTTAGGCAGTTTGTTTTGTTGTGACATAAATTAATCCCCTCCAATGCTAATAAAGAAGCTTTTTTATTATTTGTGTGCTGGAGTAAATAAAATCAAATTTGCTCTCAATGATTGAGAGCAATAATTATTATACCTGCATTAAATCCTTTTCTTTTTCTGCAAGCACTTCATCGACTTTTTTAACCGCGGTATCTGTTAATTTTTGCACTTGATCCTGTGCACGGCGTTCTTCATCCTCAGAAATTTCGCTTTCTTTTTCCAAATCTTTGAAATCGCTATTCGCATCGCGGCGAATATTACGAATGGCTACCTTAGCTTTTTCACCTTCACTGCGTACAACTCTTACTAAGTCTCGACGACGTTCTTCCGTTAAAGGTGGCATAGGAATACGAATTACCGTGCCTGCCGTTGCAGGGTTTAAGCCAAGCTCTGATTTTAAAATAGCTTTTTCTACCGCCTGCACCATGTCTTTTTCCCATAGCGTGATGCTTAACGTGCGAGCATCTTCGACAGAGATATTAGAAACCTGACTCAAGGGTGTTTCTGCACCATAATATTCCACCGTAATATGTTCTAATAAGCTAGGGTGGGCACGTCCTGTCCTAATTTTAGCTAGAGAAGTTTTAAGTGCTTCCACACTTTTATTCATACGCTCTTCTGCATCTTGCAAAATTTCATTAATCATTTTCTTATACCTTTACTGTGGTTCCAACAGGCTCACCGTTTAACACACCTGTTAATGCTCCATCATCAAACATATTAAATACACACAATGGCATATTATTATCTCTACACATTACCATTGCGGTTAAATCCATTACGCCTAAACGATCATTAATAGCATTGTCATATTGTAGTTGATCATAGCGTTTTGCATCAGGATTTTTCATGGGGTCGGTATCATAAATACCATCAACTTTTGTCGCTTTTAGTAATAAATCTGCCTGTAATTCAATGGCTCGCAAGCTTGCTGCTGTATCCGTTGTAAAATATGGATTACCTGAACCCGCTGCACAAATAATGATTTTACCTTGGCTAAGCTTAGCTCTGGCTGATAGTGCAGAATATTTTTCACCCACTTGTTCAATACCTAAAGCCGATAATACCTCACAATCTGCTCCCATTTTCTCTAGTGCATCTTGCATAGCTAAGGCATTCATTACCGTTGCCAACATGCCCATTTGATCTCCACGAACACGATCAAAACCCACTTCTTCAAGTCCTTGACCTCGGAAGACATTACCACCACCAATGACTAAAGCAACTTCTACACCTGATTGCTGTACCTTAATAATGTCTTTAGCAACTTGTGATAATACAGCAGGATCATAGCCAAAGTCATATTGCCCCATCAGAGCTTCACCGCTGAGTTTTAATAGAATTCTTTTGTATTTTGGCATGATTGATTCCCTCTGTATTTGATACTCATATTGCTCATATTCAAGACGAAAGGGCGAAGTTTATAAGTATAAATAAATACTTTCAATGCGGATATTGAGCAATATTAAAGTGTAATTGAGTGTTTACATATTTTTGGATTGCATGGATATTAAGTAGCCTTAGTAGAATACACAAGAATTTATTTATTGCTGTTAGTGACTTGCAAACTTTTAATTTAGAGTCTCACCTAAATTTTCGACCACTTATCTAAAACCTATTTTAAATGAATAAACTTTTATCAGTCTTTTGTAGGTACTTCTTCTCCAATACGCTATATTACTCACAGGTATCAATTCTTGGATGAATAGTAATAATTATGGATTTATTAAACACAATTAGCTCACAATATCCCATACCTTTTATAATGGTGATGATTAGTTTGGTATTAACCATTTATTTTTTATGGAAGCGTCGAGCACCTAAAAAAAGCCGTAAAGCAGAAACAACAGATACACATTATACAGAGCAGATGCCAGTCACTAATATTCAAAGTTTTGTTGGGCGTAAAGATGTACTGGAGATGCTAAATCGTAACTGGCAAAATGAGTCGTGTAATATTATGGCTCTTTCTGCGTGGGGTGGTACGGGTAAATCATCTATTATTAATAAATGGCTGGCTGATTATGCTAATTTATCGATTAATCCCCCTAAAAAAACTTATTCATGGTCATTCCACAATCAAGGTGACACAGGAAAAAAACAATCCTCATCCAGTGAATTTATTGAACATGCCTTGAAGTTTTTCAATAACCAAAAAACGGATTTTATTTCTGAATATGAGAAAGCCACACATTTAGCTAAACTGATCGGTGAAGAGCGTAATGTATTGATACTTGATGGTGTCGAACCTTTTCAATACTCCAGCAAAGACTCTGATCGCAACCTTCGAGGTAAATTTAGGGATACTGGGCTTAAAGCTCTGTTACAACAACTAGCTAATGAAAACAGAGGTTTATGCTTAATTACAACACGTGAGGCGTTAGATGATGAATTTTGTCAGCAAGACAGTGTTATTAATCACTCATTAGAAAATCTATCAGAAGCCGATAGCATTCAGTTACTTCGCAATAAAAAAGTGCAAGGAAGCGATGAGGAACTTGCCCGTGCCGCTCGTGATTATAATTATCATGCCTTTAGTCTTACCTTATTAGGTAACTTCCTCAGTGATAGAAGTATTCAAGAACGCTCAGAACTTCCTATACTGGAGGGTAATCACAGTCCAGCAGAAGCTATTTTTGGCTTAATGTCTGCTTATGAAAAATACTTTGAACGCCAATATCCTAACGCTCTGGCTTTACTTTATGCAATAGGGCTATTTGATCATGATGTTAAAAAAGAAGAGCTTGATGTTGTATTAAAAGGTGCGGTAGATAGTAATAGTGTTTGTGATGCGTTTAAGAAGCTACGCCGTATTGGACATTTTAATCAATCTGTTAGGCTATTACAAAATATTGATTTACTTAATATTAATGAAGACGAAAAGTTAATTTGTCATCCTTTAACGCGGGAGTATTTTGGTCGAGAATTTAAGCGAGGCTATCCAAATAGTTGGATAAAAGCACATCAGTGCTTGTACGAATACTACAAAAACTTGCCAGAAAAAGAATTTCCAGATACTGAAGAAGAAATGGAACCACTATTTGCTGCCATCAAACATGGTTGTTCTGCACGTCTGCATCAAGAAGTTTTAAATGAAGTTTATTGGCCACGAATTAAACGTGGTGATGAACACTATAGTACAAAAAAACTTGGGGCATTTAGTTCTGATTTAGCAGCTTTGTCACATTTTTTTGATGAGCCTTGGCATACATTAGCTCCTGAGCTTGGTAGAAAGCACCGAGCAGGTATTTTAAATTGGGCGGCAACACGCTTGCGTGCCTTAGGACGTTTGCAAGAAGCTTTGCAACCTATGCAGGCAGGTATGGAAATTTATATTGAAGAAAAAAACTATAAATTTGCCTCTAGTGTCGCAAGTAGCTTAAGTGGCTTGCAGCTTATTCAAGGTAATATTGATGATGCAATTAGTACGGCTGAACAAAGTGTTGAATTAGCTTATGCAGGTAATGACGATTTCTGGCAAATAGCAACACGAACTACACTGGCAGATGCCTTGCATCAATCAGGCAACCCCCAAGAAGCACAAGATTTATTTGTTGAAGCAGAAGAGTTACAGCAACATAGCCACCCTGATACTCCTATATTACAATCGTTATGGGGTTTCCGCTATTGTGATTTATTACTTTGTAATAACCAATATCAAGAAGTTCAGAAACGTTGTCACCAAACACTTGCATGGCTAGAGCAAGAAACCACCAATGCCAGTTTACTCGACCCCGCTTTAGATCAGTTATCTATGGGTAAGGCCTATTTGCAACAAGCGATTTTGACAGGCTGGACAATGGAAGATGCCAATGGTGATGAAACAAATGAACAAAACCTCAGTATGCAGCAAGCCCAACAATGGCTAGATAAAGCAGTGACAGGATTGCGTAATGCAGGTACAGAAGATCATTTGCCTCGTGGGTTGCTTGCTAGAGCAACATTATTCCGTCATCAACAACAGTGGCAAGCAGCACATGCTGATTTGCAAGAGGTATTAGATATTGCCCAACGTGGTGGCATGCTACTGTACCTTACAGATTACCACTTAGAGTTAGCACGATTAACACTTAGTCAAGGTCAAACTGAAAAATCAAAAGAGCATATTGAAATAGCACAAAGGTTAATTGAAAAAACTAATTACAAACGCCGGCAAGCAGAGCTAGATGCAATCAAGCCATTAGAAATGTTAGAAAAACAAGATAAAAAACTAGCAATAAGTAATTGAGGAAGAGAAGGGAGAGGTAAAGGCTTAAATTAAGATTATGTTTAGTTTGATTTATCACTTGATGGTGTAATAACGCCCAGTGAAACAATTAATTTAAGTGCATCTTCTACATCAATATTCATTTTTTTTGCATCATTGCGAGGAACTAGCATAATAAATCCAGAGGTTGGATTCGGTGTTGTTGGCACAAAAACAGTAAGTAAATTAGTTTTTGTGTGATTGTTTGCTTCCTCAATACCTTCACCTGTTTCAAAGCAGAATGTCCAAATACCTTTACGAGGATATTCGATTAAATAGACATTACGAAAAGCATTTTTATCTGAATTTAGAATCGTTTCAGTCACCTGTTTACTAGCAGAATAAATACTCCTGACTAGGGGGATACGATCTAACCATTTTTCACCAAGTTCAATTAGTTTTTTGTCGGCAAATCGAGCAACTAGAAATCCTGTTGTTATTAGTACAATAGCACTAATAAGAATACCTAAGCCAGGAATAGAAAAGCCTAAAAGAGCTTCGGGACGAAGTGGTGGTGGAATAAAAATTAATGACCGATCTAATAAGTCAATCAATAGTTTGACTACTAATATAGTGACACCGAGGGGAATCCATATTAGTAGCCCAGTAAAAATATATTTTCGAATAGAGCCAAATTTAGCCACAACCGCAACCACCACTTGCACAACAAGAGCTAGTTTCCGATTTTACTGGCTTACTTTCCTTGCTGTCTGACTGACTTAAATTTTTTTTATTCCCTGTCTTGAAGTCAGTTTCATACCAGCCACTTCCACCTAAACGAAAAGAAGGAGCGGTAACACATTTACTTAAGGTTTCATTGCCACACTCAGGGCAAATACTAAGAGGTTCATCACTCACTTTTTGCATAACCTCTAGCTTATGAAAACAGCTAGAACATTCATAATCATATATTGGCATTTTCTCTAAACTCTTTTAACAATAACGGGGACTGTATAATGATGTTTTTGTAACAAATTTCAAGTTTTTTGCTTATACTTGAGTCTGTATTGAAGTGACAGATTCAGGTTGTAATGTAAAGGCTTAGATAAGCTATTGATAACTAAAGTTCAGTACAAATTTATTGTATCAATGAACTAAGATTATCCCGAATGAAGGCTAGTCGCTTATGGTGAGTTTTTTGATCGTTCGTTTTAGCAGATTGCTCAATGACTAAAGCAATTTGTGCTAATTCATTTAGCCCTAAGTTTAATAAGGCACCTTTTAGGCTATGTGCGGAGAGAGTAAGTTCTGCAATATTTTGGGCAGCATGGTCTGCTTCTACAGTTTTTAATGTATCAGCTAATGGTTGTGTCAGGGCGGCTAACATTTGTGATATTCGTTCGTCTTCCATGCTAAGTTGTGCTTTCAGATAAGCATGGGCTTGTTGCTTGAATTTATCAGGTGTTGCTGTATACGTTTTTTGTTTTTTGATAGTTGTCATGTGGTTTTCTTCTTTGGTTGGGGGTTGGTATTGAGTAAGTTCCTAAGCAACAATAGCATTAGCCTCACCGTTTACCCATTGAGCAATGACTTCTTTTAAACGTTCTTGCTTAACGGGCTTGGGTAAATAATCATTCATACCCGTGGCTAAACATTTGGCTCTGTCACCAATGAGTGCATTTGCGGTGAGTGCAATAATTGGGATTTCGGTATTTTGTGTTTCAAGCTCCCAATGTCGAATGGTTTTTGTAGCTTCGTAGCCATCCATTACAGGCATATGCATATCCATTAATACCGTGCGATAGCGACCTTTTTTCACTTCTTCGACTGCTTGTTTTCCATCGGTAACATGCTTCACAGTCAAGCCCATTTGTTCAATCATAGTGACTGCAATAAGAGCATTCACCTCGTTATCCTCTGCTAATAAAATATCCGTCGGCTCTGGCAGTAGGGTAAGGTGATTATTATCAAGATGATATTGCTGATTATTTTTTGTATGTCGCTTCTTCGATAAATCTTTCCATTTTTTCGATTTGGTCCTTTCTTCAATGATATTGACACATTCAAGCAAAACATCTTTTAACATCGCTTTACGAATGGGCTTAGTGAGTGAAATTGCTAAATTAGCCTGCATTCGCTCACTACGACCGATTGTGCTAGAACTTAACATAATTTTAGGAATATGTTTGAATTCTTCCTCATTATTCAGTGTTTGCGAGAACTTTAAACCATCCATTCCTGGCATGAACCAGTCAACAATCACAATATCGTAAGGTAATCCGGCGGCTTTACTTTGCATAAGATGTTGTAAACCTTCAGTTGCTGATTCTGCCAAGTCAACATGAATGTCCCATTGCATCAAATAATGCTCAAGAATCGTTCGGTTTGCCTTGATATCATCAACGGCTAAAACTCGCAAACCAGATAGAGCAGAATTTGCAGTATCGTCTTTTATATCATCCACATTCTGTAGTATAATGTCGACGATAAATGTTGAGCCTTGTGATTTATGGCTTTCGACTTGAATTTCTCCGTCCATTAAATCAACAAGCTCTTTAACAATGGTTAAGCCAAGCCCTGTACCACCATATTGGCGAGTAGTTGAGGCATCTTCTTGTATAAAGGCTTCAAAGATATTTTTTTGCATGGCTTCTGAAATACCAATGCCTGTATCTTTAACCTCAATGCGTATTTTGCTGCTATTCTTATCTTGATTGAGTAATTTTACATGTGTTGAGACACTGCCTTGTTCAGTAAATTTAATCGCGTTGCTTAATAGGTTTGTTAAAATTTGGCGAATTTTAGTTGGATCACCAATATATCGACTCGGAACATTTTTATCAATCACACAATTTATCTCAATATGTTTATCATTTGCCGTCATAAGTGCGATATTATTGACATCATCAACAAGTTGATAAAGATCGAAAGAAATATTCTCAAGCTCCAATTGATCTGCACTAATTTTTGAGAAATCCAAGATATTATTGATAATATCCAGTAGGCTTTCTGCTGAACTAAATGCAGTTGAAACAAAGGCTTTCTGTTTGCTATCTAAGGTACTGTTGTTTTTTACAATTTCTAAGGAGCCTAAAATACCGTGAATAGGAGTGCGAATTTCATGGCTCATATTTGCCATAAATCGAGATTTTTCTTCTGATTCTTGCAATGCTTTAATTCGTTGCTCAGATTCAGCCTTTAAATCATCATAGAGTTTTCTCATCTCGCGTGATGACTCATCTAAGGATTTTTCCAGCAAATAACGTGTTTCACGATTACCTGCATAAGAGCGATTGACTGCCATTAAAAAGGCTCGCCATTCATCTAATCCTGTAGGTAGTTTATTAAAGCTAAATCCTGCCTGCTTTAGTTGGCGGGCTAAATTTCTTTCTAGTTTATTCTTCTTGTTCATACGTTTTCATAAATTATTGTTAATGTCATGGTTTGATTGTGCAAATCACAATGACCGTTTTTAACAAAAGGAGAGAATTCACCATAAGAATAAAAACCAATTTGCTTAGTCTGTTCTGGCAAAAACTCAAGTGTTGCCTCTAGTTCAGCACCAGGCTCCTCCTCAAGTACCATACGTCGTCCAACACAACTAATCGCAATAGCAAGTACTTCCTGATTCGATTTAACACCAACTTGGGTCATACTAGCTGCTTGTTCTGCACCATCAATAAGGCTATCAAATGTTGCATACATTAATTGGGCATAGTGACCAGTAGGAATATTCCCTGCAAAGGTGAGTGATTGTTCCTTTTCATCAACGGCTAAAATGGTACGTACTAAATACTTATCACTATTGCCATTACTTAATGCCAGCGGAAAGCGTAAACCTGTTGCAGGTAAATCATTAGCCATATCACCTAAATATTCTTTATATAATGCCAATGCAGGTTTATGGTCTAATTCATAAAGTATATTGTTGACAGATTTTGTAACGGGTCGTATTGGACCAAAAGGTCTCCAGCCCCCCTGTGAGCCATAATTGATACAAATAGCATCACCATAAAAACCAATTCCACTAACATAGCCCGATTGTGGTAAACCATCCATCAATACCCATGTGTGCTGAAAGTTAGTGCCATCGCCTGCTAATCCACCTGTTACTACAATATTTTGATTTAACTTCTCATTTACACCTTTTATAAAATGACTTCCATTGATTAACAAGCCGTCAGTAAAAATTAATACAGAAGATAAATCTTTCTCAATAAGATGAGTTACGATGGTCTTACCTAC
>JALWYT010000160.1 GCA_026992705.1 Thiotrichaceae bacterium | reverse complement strand
GGATAATATGGCTCCGCATCATTTTATCCGCAAAATTATTACCGATATTGATTATGAAGATTATCTGCTCAATACCAGCGGCAGCCCTAAAATGGCAGAACGCCGTATGGAAAATGTCAATGAAGTTATCGAATGGGTAAAACGCTTATACGATGATGGCGATGGCAAAGAAAGCCTAGCGGAAATCGTCGCCCACATGACCTTAATGGATATTTTAGAAAGAAATAACGAAGAACAACAAGAAGATCAAGTTACCTTAATGACCCTGCATTCATCCAAAGGGCTAGAATTCCCCTATGTGTTTATGGTTGGCGTTGAAGAAGAATTAATCCCCCATGCTAATAGCTTAGACGAAGGCGACAAAGGCATCGAAGAAGAACGCCGCTTAATGTATGTCGGCATCACCCGAGCCAAGCAACAACTTACCATCAGCTATGCCAAAACCCGTAGCCGCTATGGTGAAGATATTACCTGTGAACCCAGCCGATTTTTAGATGAACTCCCCGAAGAAAATATCGAATGGGAAGACAGGAAACAAACTAGCCCAGAGGAAATGCGACAAACAGCATCAGCTTATATTGCTAATCTACAGGCGATGTTAAACAACTAATGGATATGTAAAGATATTTTTCCGAATGCTATAAGCTAGATTTACTAACTGAATTGTTTTAAAAGCGAAATCATTTCAATAGCCCCTAATGCAGCTTCTGCTCCTTTGTTACCCGCTTTAGTCCCTGCACGTTCAATGGTTTGTTCGATGGTTTCTGTTGTCAGAATACCATTGATCACAGGAATGTTAAATTCCATACTCACCATGGCTAAACCCTTAGCTGATTCACCGGCTACATAATCAAAGTGTGGTGTGTTACCACGAATCACTGCACCTAAGCCAATAATAGCATTGTATTTATCACTTTTTGCCATGAATTTTGCAGTTAATGGAAGTTCAAATGCTCCAGGGACACGGACAATTTCAATATTTTCTTCATCAACACCATGACGTTTTAAGGTATCAACAGCTCCTCGTGTTAACCCCTCAACAATAAATTCATTAAAGCGAGCAACACAGATACCGTATCTTGCATTTGCGGATGTAAAGTTACCTTCAATTACTTTGATATTTTTCATCTGTATTTAATCCTGTACATAATCAATAATTTCTAAACCGAAGCCACCAATTGCATGGAACTTCACTGGAGCACTCATCACCCGCATTTTAGCAACACCAATATCTTTTAATATTTGAGCACCAATACCAAAGGTACGTAAATCGCTTTGCTGCCTTTCTTTTTTGGGCATGTCTGATTCAATCGCCTTTAAACGATTTAATAAATCCGATGTATTAGTGATATGACGTAAAATGACAATCACACCCTGACCTTCTTCACTAATTCGCTTCATTACAGAACGTAATGGCCAGCCACAGGCTTTTTCAGTCAGTGATAGCATATCACACAATTCATTTTCAACATGAACCCGAACTAATACAGGTTCATTGGCAGAGATTTCACCATTAACCAAGGCTAGATGTAAGCCGTGTTTTGCTTCTTCTTGAAAAGCAAGTAGTTTAAATTCACCAAACTCTGTATTAACACGAACCTCTTGAATACGCTCAACAGTTTTTTCATTAGCGATACGGTAACTGATTAAGTCCTCAATCGTACCGATTTTTAAATTATGTTGCTCAGCAATTTTAAAAAGATCATCTCGCCGAGCCATTGTGCCATCTTCATTAAGAATTTCTACAATGGTTGCAGAAGGCTCAAAACCAGCCAGCTTAGCAAGGTCGCAGCCTGCCTCAGTATGTCCTGCACGAGTTAATACGCCACCCGGTTGGGCTTTAAGTGGAAATACATGCCCAGGTTGGACAATATCATTACCTGTTGCATCAGGAGCAATCGCGGTTTGGATTGTCACAGCACGGTCATGAGCAGAAATACCAGTGGTTACACCCTCAGCCGCTTCTATGGATACGGTAAAATTTGTGCCGTGCAAATCTTCATTCGTACCGCTGACCATCAAGCCTAAATCCAGTTGTTTGCAACGCTCCGCCGTCATTGTCATACAAATCAACCCACGTCCATGAGTTGCCATGAAATTAATATCTTCAGGTTTGACCTGTGATGATGCCATCAAAAAATCGCCTTCATTCTCACGGTCTTCATCATCAACAACAATGACCATTTTCCCTTGAGCTAAGTCAGCGATTAATTCTTCTGTTGTATTAAATTTCATAGTTCTCAATTGTCAAAGTTTATGGATTCAAGGTAAAGCCATTCTCTGTTAAAAACATTTCAGTAATACCACCAGAGGAGGTTGTCGATTTAGCTGCTGTACTACCTTGCAATAAACGCTCTAAATAACGAGCAATAATATCAACCTCAAGGTTTACCTTTGTTCCTACACGGTAATACTTAATAATCGTTTCTTGAATGGTGTGTGGTACAATATTAATTTTAAAACGAGCACCATCGACCTCGTTTACCGTTAAACTAGTACCATCAATACAAATTGAACCCTTAGCTGAAATATATTTTGCTAATTCATCGGGGGCTTTTATCCAATAGCGGGTTGAACGACCTTCATTATATTGCTCAATAATTTCACCTAAGCCATCCACATGCCCACTGACTAAATGACCACCCAAGCGGGCTTGCAAGGTTAATGCCTTTTCTAAATTAACCTCTGAACCAATAGATAATTGTGCTAAAGCCGTTAATTTCAATGATTCACGAGAAACATCAGCCAAAAAGCTAGTATCTGTTATGTTTATTGCCGTTAAACAAACACCATTAACTGCAATACTATCACCGATATTAATATCTGATATATCAAGTTTGCCTGTATTGATGAGTAAACGAATATCTGCCCCTTTAGGCTGTATATCAGCGATGTAACCAATAGCTTCAATAATACCTGTGAACATTTTAGTGAGTCCGCTTTATATAAGGAGGTTTAGTTTACAGATAAGTTACCCTATTGTGAAATACAACAATTCTCAGCTTAGAACTATTTGTAAAAAATAGGAGTTACAAACTAAACAACTGTGTTTTCTCTTACAAGGAACCGCTTTTATAGTGAACATACGGAACTGATGAAAAAAATAATTAATATATTAAGGATCAATCAGAACTCACCATGAGTTATTGATTTTTTTGTTTATCAAATAAGCTAATAACGACTAATAAAGCGGCTCCTGTACTGATAGCAATATCAGCAACATTAAATGTTGCAAAGTGGTAGCCTGCTTCTGTCCAATAAACATCAATAAAGTCAATAACTTTCCCATTTAACAAGCGATCAACTAAATTGCCTATTGCTCCACCTAATACCAAGGCCAAACCAATCGCTGTCCATGTTTCATTTTCTTTTAACTTATTTATCCAGTACAATATGAATAGGCTAACGATGATTGAAAGTCCAGCAAGCCACCAACGAAACCCTGAGAAAGAGCTAAATGCTGCTCCATAATTGTATGCAAGCATCATATTCAAATGATTAAAAACAGGGTAGGGTACATGTTCTTCTAAATTAGCCTCTGCAACCCACTTTGTTAATTGATCAATAAAAAAAACAAGAATACTGACCCATGTCCATTTAAGCATAATGGCGTACCTCTCCATCACCCTCAACATTTTCTACACAGCGACCACAGAGTTCAGGGTGATTAGGGTTGGAACCCACATCTTCACGGTGATGCCAACAGCGAGTGCATTTTGTATGGGGGGATGCAGCACTTTGTAGCCATAAATTATCAAAGCCTTCAGCAGCCTCAGCTTGTTCAGGGGCGGTGTCGGCTTGGTGTAGCATTGCTTCTGAGGTAATCAGTACAAAGCGTAATTCATCGCCCACTTTGGCGAGGCTATCGTATAGCTCCCCGTTGCAGTAAATATTGACTTCTGCGGCAAGTGATGAGCCGATAGCTCCGTCATTGCGTAATTGTTCAAGCTGTTTGCTGACGGCTTCGCGTACAGAGAAAATCGTTTGCCAGTCGGCTTCTGTGATGTTGTCATTGTCTAAGCTGAATAATCCATCATACCATTCGCTTAATAGGACATAATCGCTTGATTTTTCACCGGGGATGCTTTGCCAGATTTCTTCGGCGGTAAAGCTGGTAATGGGTAGTAACCAACGCACCATTGCTTGAATAATGTGGTAGCAAGCTGTTTGTGCGGAGCGTCGTGCTAGGCTATTAGCTTGCATGGTGTATTGGCGATCTTTGGTAATATCAAGGAATAGGCTGCCCATTTCATTGCTACAGAATTTCTGAATTTCTTGATAAATCAGATGGAATTGATAGCTGTCATAGGCGGCAAGAATTCGCTTTTGTACTTGTGCGGTGTGATGTACTGCCCAGCGATCTAGTGCCAGCATATCATCTGCGGCGAGCATATCTTTTGCAGGATTAAAATCTCCAAGATTGGCTAGTAAAAAGCGTGAAGTATTGCGAATTCGTCGATAAGCATCTGCAACACGATTGAGAATATTATCAGATGCCGTAATCTCACGGCTATAATCCCCTGAGCTAACCCATAGGCGTAGAATATCTGCACCTAAGCGATTGCATACGTCTTTTGGGGCGATGCCATTGCCGCGTGATTTGGACATTTTGTAGCCTTTTTCATCGACGACAAAGCCATGTGTCAGTACGGTTTTATATGGTGCAGTTTCACGCATGGCGACGGCGGTTTTCAGCGAAGACTGGAACCAACCACGATGCTGATCAGAACCTTCTAAATATAAATCAGCGGGCAGCTCTAATTCATCACGTCGCTCAATAACGGAATAATGCGTTACGCCTGAATCAAACCAAACATCGAGTGTATCGGTGACTTTTTCGTAAAATTCTGAATCGTCGCCAATGAGTTGTGAGGCTTCTAAATCAAACCACGCATCAATGCCTTCTTGTTCAACTAAGCTGGCAACGACTTCAAATAGATTTTCAGTATTAGGGTGTAGCTCGCCTGTTTCTTTGTGGACGAATAGGGGAATCGGCACTCCCCATGTCCGTTGGCGAGAAATACACCAATCAGGTGCACCTTCTAACATGCCAATAATACGAGCTTTACCCCAGTCAGGCACCCATTCAACCTGATTAGCAGCATCTATTGATTGTTGGCGAAGTCCATTTTGATCCATGCTGATAAACCATTGTGAGGTGGCACGGAAGATTAATGGCTTGTGATGTCGCCAGCAATGCGGATAGCTGTGGCGTAATTTATCCGAGCAGAGTAGGGCGTTATGTTCGGCTAAGACCTCAAGCACATGCTCATTGGCTGTGTGGACATATTCACCAGCAAAGATTTCGGTATTCGGGAGGAAAACACCATTGCCACCGACAGGATTATCGACAGGCAAGCCATATTTTTGCCCAACGGTAAAGTCTTCCTGACCATGCCCGGGTGCGGTGTGGACAGCTCCTGTACCTGCATCGGTGGTAACGTGGTCACCAAGAATAATCGGTACTTGGCGATCATAAAAAGGATGTTGCAAGAGCAGATTTTCAAACTGCTCACCTTTGCAGGTCGTCAACACCTTATAATCAGCAATATCCGCCCGCTGCATGACATCTTCATACAAGGCTTCTGCCAGCAAATAACGAGCATCAGGCGTTTGCACAATGACGTAATCCAAATCAGCATTCAGGGCAACACCTTGGTTGGCGGGGAGTGTCCAAGGTGTTGTTGTCCAGATAATGGTTGCTAAATCGCCATCGCCTGCGGCATCAGGACAAATCGCTAAGACTTTTTGCTCATCAACAAAATTAAAGCGAACATCAATGGCGTAGGAGGTTTTATCTTCATATTCCACCTCCGCTTCAGCCAATGCAGAGCCGCAGTCCGTACACCAATGAACAGGCTTTGCTCCTTGCTGTAAATGCCCATTTGCGGTGATTTTGCCTAATGCACGGATAATATCGGCTTCGGTTTGGTAATCCATAGTGAGATAAGGATTATCCCAATCACCCAATACGCCTAAGCGAATGAAATCCTGCTTCTGCATCTCAACTTGTGAAGTCGCATAGTTACGGCATTCAGCCCGGAATGTTTTATGATCAATT
>JALWYT010000159.1 GCA_026992705.1 Thiotrichaceae bacterium | reverse complement strand
AAGTTCAAAGACATCCATTCCTTCACTAAATTAACGTCTATATGCCGTACGTTGATATAAACGTGGCTTTAACATTTCAATTTGATCCGATAGGGTTAATAAAGCTTCATACGCTTCATCTGTTTCTCGTACGGCTCGATGAGTATCTGCACGATTCATAAAACCATAAACTTTAGGTCGTTTATCCGTGCCACAGACTTCATCTATTAATTTTAAAAAGCGTTGTGTTGACCAAACATCAGCTTGGCTTGGACCAATTGGTACAACAATACGATCTGCCTTTTTTAAGGCTTGTTTTAAGGCTGGCATGTCTGACATACCAATATCAACAATCACCTCAGAATACTGACCTTCTGTACCTAATTTATCTACTGAATTGTCAGGTGTAATTGCAGGTGAATAGCCATCTTCCGTACGAATTTCAAAAGCATCTGTTAGTGTTGCTTGTGGATCTAAATCATAAACAACCATATGTACATTACGATTTGTTGCAACCCATAAAGATAAATTAAAAGCTGTAGTACTTTTACCCGTTCCACCTTTTAAATTACCGATAACTGTAATCATTTTAACTCCTGAATTAGTTTTTAATTTGGAGCAGTAAGAAAGATACGACACGTAGATGCTCAAAACCTTCTTTCTACACGTTTATAAATCCTTTTTTAAACGAATACCACGTCTATTTTTTGACTTTTTAGATAACTTCTTAGACTTTGCGTCAAGTGCATCTTTTGAATCTAACTTTTTAGATACAATGGCTGATTGAGACGCACTCTCAGGCTTTTTTTCTACTTTATTAGGATTAGGTTCTAATTTAGTTTTTACCTCAGACTTCTCTTCTATTTCAGTAGATTCAAACGCCTCTGCCCTAATTTTAGCTTTAGATGCAGATGACTTCTTAGAAGAAGTGTGTCTAACTACCACCGTTTTCGCCAACTTTTTTTGCTGCCTTGCTTCAAAAAATTTTCTTATTGCAATTCCAGTATCTTTAATACCCGTTGCAATACTTTGTACAAGTGAGACAGTATATAGACCAAGCATCTTGGCAGCTGTTACTAAGGTACTCTCTTTTTTATTATCTTTGTCTTCTGGTAAAGATAACTCAGCAATTTCTTCTTTCACATGACTTAGATCAACATTACAACTTGTACCACCATTACCATTATTACTATTCGCATTAGCACATAAGGATTTACCAGCACTGATACAACCTAATGGAATCACTAATAATGTTAATGCTGTTGATACTGCACCACCAAAAATTAAGGATACCGCCATACCTTGGAAAATAGGATCATCTAATATCACCATCGACCCTCCAATTAACGCCAGTGCAGTAATCGCAATAGGACGAGTTCGTGCTTCACAAGCTTTGATTACAGCCTCTGTTACAGGCATTCCCTCCATGACACACTGCCTTGAAAAGTCAACCAATAATATTGAATTTCGTACAATAATACCTGCCAGAGCAATAAAGCCGATCATAGAGGTTGCAGAGAAATCCGCTCCAAGTAACCAATGCCCTGGCATTATTCCAATTAGTGTTAGTGGAATAGGAGCCATAATTACTGCAGGTAATATAAAGTTTCCAAATTGAGCAACAATTACCATGTAAATCAGTACCAAAGCTCCCATAAAAGCAATCCCCATATCATGGAAGGTTTCCCATGTAACTGTCCATTCACCACCCCAATCAAACTGACTAGTATCATCTTTAGCACAATCAATAATGCACCAAAAAGATTTTAGCTCAACATTATCAGGTGCTCTGTATCCAGATTGTTTAATTAAATTTTCTACCTCAAATTGTCCATAAACTGGAGCAGCGAGCTCACCAATGGTCTCTGCTGTTACAAACTCTACGGGACGTAAATCTTTATGGAAAATTGGTTTATCTTCAAACTCACGAATAAATGTACCTAATTCTGATAATGGAACAGATTTTCCCATACGATTTGTTACAGGTAGTTGTATTAAACGATTAATTTGAGTACGTGCAGCCAGTGGTACTTGTAGGATAATCTTTTTAGCATCTAACTGGCGTTGTTCCATATTAGGATGCATTTTAATATCACCTAATACATAATCACCCATAGCCATTTCAACAGAGCGATTAATATCTTCAACAGAAATTCCATTACGTTGAGCCTTTTCAGCATCGACTTGGAAACGTAATAATTTATGAGGTGCTTCCATTAAGTTATCCACATCACCTAGATACTTAGCTTCTTCAAAGAATTTAGTTAAATCAGCAGCAACTTGACGACGGGTTTCTGCGTCAGGTCCATAAACTTCTGCTACCACAGATTGTAATACCGGAGGACCCGGTGGCATTTCTACAATTTGAATTTTTGCACCTGCTTCTTTAGCAATAGGCGTTAATATTTCGCGTGCTTCTTCAGCAATTTCATGACTGGTTCGTTCTCGCTTATCTTTATGAATTAATTGAACCTGAATATCTGCTTGCCAAGGGTATTGACGTAAATAGTAATGACGAACAAAGCCATTAAAATTAAAGGGTGAAGCCGTACCAACATAAGTTTGTAACGCTGTAACTTCTGGTACTTCACGCATAATCCTAGCGAGTTTATTAGTTAAATTTGCTGTTTTTGTTAAAGCCGTACCTTCAGGAAAATTAATAACAATATTAAATTCAGGCTTATTATCTAATGGCAACATTTTAACTTTTACGCCATGAGTATAGAAAAGCCCTAAAAATAAGAAAAATGCGATAACAATAACACCTAAGAAAGCATAGCCTTTCTTAGTATCACGAATTAAAGGGATAATAAGCGTACGGAAGAATTTAGCAACCATTGCTGCTTGACGGTGTTCTCTTTCTTCTGCCTCATGAAGATTGTCTAAACTGGGTTTAAATTTATTGGTTAACCAAGGTGTGAAAGCAAATGCAGCAAATAAAGAAATCGCCATAGCAACCGATGCAAGTATAGGAATTGGAGACATGTATGGTCCCATCATTCCGCCGACCATTCCCATTGGAACTAATGCTGCGACAACTGTAATGGTTGCAAGTATAGTGGGATTACCGACCTCTCGTACTGCATCTACAGCAATGTCTTCATCTAGGCTACCAGCTAATAACCAACGACGATAAATATTTTCTACAACAACAATAGCATCATCAACCAAAATACCAATTGAAAAAATCAATGCAAATAAACTGACTCGATCAATTGTCATGCCTAATAGCCAAGCAGAAAAAACTGTTGTTGTAATAACAGAAGGAATGACTAAAGTTACAACTAACGCAGCTCTCCAGCCTAAAAATATAAAAACTAAGATGCTAACAATGCCCGTTGCTTTAAATAGTTTTAATAATAAGTGGTTGACCTTTTCTTTCGCGGTTTCACCATAATTACGCGTAACTTCAACATACACATTATCAGGAATCATTCGCCCTTTTAAATGATTGACTTTTTCCATAATGGCATCAGCAACTTCAACACCATTTGTACCATGTTTCTTTGCAATCGCAATTGTTACAGCGGCTGCATTATCTGCTTTTTCTTTATCTTCTTCTAAATTAGCCCCTGTGTAATAGCCAACCATTTTCTTTGCAACACTTGGTCCCTCTATGACTTTTGCAACATCACGAATATAGACAGGGCGACCGTCAACAACAGCAACCATTAATCGGCGAATATCTTCTGCGGATGTTAAAAAAGAACCGGTATAAACATTAATATATCTATCTTTAGGTTCAACTGATCCTGCTTTACGTTGCGAATTAGCTCCACGAATTGCATTAGCAATATTGTCAAGTGAAATACCATAAGTAGCTAATCGCTCAGGTAATATTTCAACTCTTACCTGTTCTTCACGACCACTAACAATAAAGCTTTGACTAGTATTAGCAATTTCTCGTAAGGATTGAAGTAAATCAAGCCCAACTAATCGTAAATTAGCATCATCAACGGAATTTGACCAAAGTGTTAATGTTACAATAGGGACATCATCAACGGATTTAGGTTTGATTAACGGCTCCATAACCCCGATAGGCATACGGTCTTTATTGGATGCAATTTGGTTATAGAGCTTAACTAATGATTTTTCAAAGTTTTCTCCAACTTTGAACTGAACAGTGACCATTGCGACACCACGTTTGGATATCGAATAAACATGATCAACCCCCGTCATTTCAGACATAATACCTTCAAGCGGTCGTGCAACTAGACTCTCTACCTCCTTTGCAGATGCACCAGGATATTGAACATAAATATCAGCCATTGGTACTGATATTTGTGGATCTTCTTGACGAGGGGTAATTGCTAAACCTAAAGCCCCAATTGCAAAAAAGGTTAATAGCAATAACAATGACATAGGAGAGGTAATAAAGGCTTTTGCCATTCCTCCAGCAACACCTAAGTTTTCTGGTGTTTTATTATTATCTTGAGAATGTTTCTGATCGTTCATATTGGGAAGTCCAAACAGTGATATAGATATAGTTTTTGAAAATTAAAATAGCTAGTTTGATGATTGTGGCATCCATCCTGATGTTACACCAGAAGGAGGATTATCAATAATTTTATCTCCTGCTGATAAACCAGACACTACCTCTACTTTATCAGCTCCTTGCATTGAACCAAGCCGAACTAATCTTAACTCTGAAGTATTACCATTCACAACTAATACACTTGGTAAACTACGCCCTTTTAGTAAAGCTGATTTAGGAATGATATTAACCTTATTACCACTTTCTCCTATAGAAGGTACCATTACCTCTGCATACATTCCAGGAGATGCTAGTGTGTCAATAGGTAAATCAAATTTGACAACTACCGTATGGCGAACAGGATCGGCAACAGGATAAATTTGTGAAACTTTTGCTTTAGTTGTATTAATACCATCAATTTTTGCAGAAACTATCATGCCCTCTTTCAAACCTGATACTAAGCCAGAAGGGACATCTGCTTTTAAACGTAAATATTTCACATAGCCAAATCTTACTAATGGTTGACCAGGTTGAACTGTATCGCCAACTTCAACCATTTTCTTTAAAATAATTCCGTCAAATGGAGCAATTGACTTAGCATCTCGTAATTTAGTATCAATTTCTTGTAGTTGAGCCTGTGCCTGCTGCAACGCTGACCGTGCTTGAGACAAACCTGTCGCACTATTCATTAAATCAGAATAGCGAGCCATATCAGAATCGTAATCTTGTTCCATCATATCTGCGAGTGGACGTGTCATATAAATATCCATCATCGTTGGTAAACCAAAGCCTGGCATAGTACCAATATCTTTACTGCGTGGGGAGATTAATTCACGTTGATATTGTGTTTGAGCGTTGCGTAGTGCTGCTTGTGCCGTAGCAACTTGTGCATAAACAGCATTTCTTTTTGCATGTAAAGCAGTTGAGTCAATATCAACAATAACTTCACCTTGTTTGAATGAAGCCCCTACTTCCCCATTTATAGCCAATACTCTACCTGGTATTTGGGCGGATAATAAAACTTCTTTATATGGAATAACCGTACTGCCCAATACAGATGTTGCCTGAGATTCTTTTGTTTCAACTGTAATGATTTCTGCAGATTGCAAATATGTTGAAAACAAAAAGCTAATGCTTATGACTAATATACTTAGTCGTGTACTTGCTATTTTCATACTAATTACTTCCAAGGAGATACCCATCTACCAAATTGAGAACTCAAGTTCACGAGTACAAGATTTCAATCAACCCTGATATTATTTTTTTGTCTAAGAACTACCTAAATCACACATGGTGTAAAATGATAAACTCAAGAGTTAACGTGCAAAACCGTCTCGGAACTATATCCTTTTGAGGGAAATAATACCACATAAAAGCAACAACTCACCGCAAATTCAAATAAGAAAATATCGTTATTTTTTCTTAAACTGAAGTTATAAGAGATTGTTTTTTATATAAATAATCAAGTATGAATAAATCGTTACAAATAGTATTATTTATCTGTCTCCTTATTACGATTTTATGCTTTTTTCAATTTTTTCAAGAGAGCTTAGTTTATTCACGAAAAGATATAGAAAACGGTGAACTTTGGAGATTATGGACTGGGCAATTTGTACATATAAACTATTAATATT
>JALWYT010000158.1 GCA_026992705.1 Thiotrichaceae bacterium | reverse complement strand
GTCCTATAACTACCCAATGTAATCAGTAGTTACAATATTGATTCAAATTCATCCTATTTTGCATATATACTAAATGAACGTTAATTTCTTATGGGCATGGGGAAAATCTAAATTTATTGGGCAAAGTTTAGAAAAAATATTTCACTACGACAACAAGATTTATAAAACTCTGATTAAGTCATAAATGGTTTGTTCACTACCAAAATCATTTAGTTTTTTGCCTACCTAAATTAATCCCCACTAATCTAGGGACAATATCATGGCTAATGAGACACTTAATAAGCAGGCTCTTACGATAAGTTATAGCAAGAAAATTCAGCAAGCGACGGATGAGATTAAAGCATTGGATCGCTATTTAAAACCAGATAGCGTGACGGGGAAAAATCGTTTGGAGAGGTATCTTGATATATTGCAAAAACACCCTGCGGCGAATGATAAAAACCACCCTAGCCATGAAGCAATCCAGCAAAAAATACAGCTAACCCAGTTTAATCTTAACCTTATCCCCAAACCTGATAGTTATCCTGCCCAGCAAAAATCCTATATGGAACGCTATCTTTTAGCTAAATCATCTTTGAGCTATTTCACTAAGAAGCTTGCAGAGCTTAATAGTCAAAATATAGATTCTGCAATAGAAGAAAGCACAGGTAGCCCGCAGATTATCCCTTGTTCGCCATCGGTGGTTTTAGGTGAAACGGCTATTTTTTCTGTGGATACCGCAGGATTGGACATTATTCATTATTATTGGATGGCGGGTAAACAAAAGCTCTCGGGCAAAGAAACCTTTAGCGTGGACACACAAGAGCTTGGGCTTGGTTGCCATGAGGTGCGGGTTTCTCTTACACCAAAACGGAATCGGCAAAAGCCTTTGCTCATTAGCACGCAGATTGAGGTGATTGAAGCTCCCACCCATTTTGAAGATGCTGACATTCAATTAAAGCAGAATTTGGATAGCGTAAAACTCTCTTGCCAATTTATTGAGCAAGAAAAAACCTTTTATAATTGGTTGCTCGATAGCTTTACAAGTAACTTCCGCAAAGTGAGTAATGGCAATAATCTGCCAGAATTTACGGTTAATAATTTAGCGGCTGGACAATATCGTATCCGCTTGGGTATTACTTATAAGGGCACAACACGCCGTTTAGAGAAGCGTTTTGTAATTGATAAGGAGATACGGACAGCAGATTCTCAAACTCTACCACTTGATGATTTTGTCGCAAAAACAGCCAAAACCTTTGCCGTAAACAATAATCAAGATCAGGCACATAATGCGATTATTCGCTATTTATTATCCACCACATTCGCTAACGCTTACCAAAAAGCCTATGATGTTATTCGTGATGTTGATGGTCAGCCACGAGTGAATGACCCTTTGTATCGGGTGCGTAGCCGTGCTGATTTGCAAAAAGTATCAGACAGTGATTTCTTTATTCGTGATTTTATGCAAGTGCAAACCTTAGGTGGCAGTCAGACATCGCCTTATATTATTGGCGATAAGTATTCTCAAGGCTTGCAGCGTAATGGTTTGTCGATTATTGATGGAGCGGCTGAGTCGGAGTTTTCGGATAGCTTTGATCAAATCGTCGATAAAATTAATAATACCGATTTTGTTAAGCAGTCTTACCATAAATTATTTCACTTTAAGCGGCTTGCACATCGAGATGCTATTCAACTTATTCCTTATGCGGGGGGCAACTCGCAATTTTCAGGGGCTGCGATGCGGAATATCATTATCAATGGCAATGTTATTGAGTCGTCAGCCTCGTTGCAGGGAATTTTTGCCAGTGATGGTGTCTTCCAAAATTTACAAATTACTAATAATAGTATTGACGTTGCGGGTGCTCATACTATCTCAGTCAGCGGCATGTTGAGCGGAAAAATTGATGGCAATACGGATTTGCAAGGGCGATTGCTCCCTGCTGAAAAAATTCGCTTATACTCACTGCGTATTGGCGGTGGAGCCAATATTTATGTGATGAGTTTTTATAATGAAATAGGCGTACAAAAAGGCGATGCTGATTATTACGCTTATGAAACCATCAAAGGTCACCAGCCAATAGATGACCGCCGCACTCGCAAAGAGCGTCGTAATGCTAGCTATTGGAAGCATGTTAATCTCCCTGCATTGCAAGCTTTGTTTAACCAGACAATGGATAAAGTAAGGCAGTTAAATAAGCAACAGCAGCAAGAAATGCGATTAATGCAAGTGAACAACCGCACTCACGCTGCCATTCAGCGCATGCAACAAGATTATAAATCGCAAATACAAGATGCTTGGGATGCCATGATGCAACAGGTGGCAGAGCCTGATCCGATTAATCCCTAAACGGCAAAGGATAAGTTTGAGCAAAGCCAACAACAATCTGCCCTGACAAAGGTTGTAGCTTAATCAAACGAAAATCCCCGAGGTTACGAAGCAAGCCAAGCGTCTCCCCAAAACGCTCTTGCATTTGATCAAGCAAGTGATTGTAAGCGTGATCATCTTTGCCAACCTCACTCGCTGCACACTGATAAGTAATGCGATTACGAGCAAATAACTGACGGCTAGCTTGCTCATCCTCAATAATCAAAACACTGGCTTGCTTAGTATCTAAAAGGTTCTGTGTATGTTTAGCCAAACCACTAACAAAAATATACAAATTCTCCGCTTTATCACAAATAAAAGGAGCATAACTTGCATTCGGCTCTCCCTGAGAACTCACCGTAGCAAGCTGTAAACTATGAACTTGAGAAAATAATGATTGATAAATAAGCTTAGGGTCTTTCATAATGCAATAAAGGTAGAAACAGGTTAAAAATCTCCCCCATAAAACCAAAAAACGTAAATAGAGTCCAATTAATGGCGTGTATAACACTTAATTACTCCCCAAAAGGTGACAAATGGAATTAAAAAAGCCCTTAATCAAAATCATCAGCCTAATCGTCTTATTCAATCTAAGCACATTTGCCTATGCCGCAGATAATGAATGGCGATGTAATAATTATGCCGCTGAAGCTGTGGCACAAAATCGGCAAAATCAGGCGGCGGCTTGTGGCTTTACAGGCTTACGCTGGAGCAATGATAAAGCAGGACAAAAGCAATGGTGTTTATCAGTTAATAAAAAGATCAGCCGACAAGAAAGCAATCTCCGCAAAAAAATGCTGAATGCTTGTTTCGCTCGCAAAAGCAAACGCCTTAATCCTAGTAATCAACTCAACTTACCCCGCAAATGTAAAGACCCAAACCATCATTATATTCCCATCCGCCGTATTTACCCTTGGTATCGCTATGAGCGAGAGCTCTACACTCCCGTAAAACCCAATGGCTTAATTCGATATGATTTTAACCGTGATGGTCACAGAGATTTTATTTTTATCGAACGCAATCTTAAAAATGAGGCACGCCTTATCCAATGTTTCAGCACAGCGAATGGCTATCAACGTGGCTTAACGGGCGTTGCTTTTGATGCGGTATCTGATGATCTTTTCAGCGAACGCTATGGCTTCAGCAATAAAAATGGCGACTTGCAAATCAATATCGAAAGCTTTGCTCACAATGAAGGCACATGCTTCGCTCAAGGCTCTTATCACTACAGCAAATCGCAACATAAATTTGAGATACAAACACAGCACTCAAGTTGCTCTGCCGTCAAAGACCCCGTGACAGGAGAGGATTATCCAATAACACCGTTACCGTTAATTTTATCTGATATAAAAAAGTAAGCATTGTTAATTTTTATCTATTATCAAGAGTTAAAACAGTAACGCTAAATAGTAAGGAGAAAATATCTAATAGATAATAAGTTTCCTTCATAAATAAATAATATAACTTAGCTTTAATTAAATTTTACATGGAACCCTGCTAGGTTACACTATTTCAACAAATAACTCTGCAATTACCTCAATCCCCCGCTGCCGTGCTAGTTTTTTGTCTTCTTCGGTGTTGTAGCCCCAGCTTACTAATTGCAGGGTGATGTTGTTTAGTGTTGGGTTTTCTTGAATGGCGGTGAGTGTTGCTAGGCGGTCTTCGATAAAGATGATTTTGTTGTTGGTATGTTGTTTTTGGATGGCTTGCAGGCTTTGTTGTTTGCTTTGTTGTTTTTCCATGCCGTAGATATAGGCTTTGTCGAGGCTGATATTATTGGCTTGTAGTATTTGGCTGACGAAACGCTGTTGCTTGGTGGTGATGATATACCATATTTTGTTTTCTAATCGTTTTAGGGCGTTGGCAATGCCGTCGCATAGCGGATTCCTGCTTAGCCATTCGTCTCGATTTTCCGCTATCCATTGATCCCGTGTCTGCCCAAACAGTTTTTTTAACTCATTGATTTGTAGTTGATTATCTTCAAGCATTTGCTGCATTAAGGGATGATAATTTTGGCATAGCGTGGTGGTGTCTTTTTTTTGCTCTATCCATCGCATGATTAGGATAGCTTCGTAGCCTGTTTCTAGGTAGGGGCGGACGTGTCGGAACTGTTGAATTTGTGTGTGATGGGGTAATTCTTTGGGCATGTCATCCCAAAGTTGTTGGGCAACTTTCCAGCCTGTGATGGCTGTTTCAACGGCACTGTCACAGATAACACCATCAAAGTCGAGCACATATAAACTCATGATTCATCCCGCTGCAATTGCCACATACTTTTATAGTGGGAGTCTTGAGCAAGTAGTTCTTTGTGTGTACCCGCTTCGATAATTCGCCCTTTTTCCATGACTAGAATTTGATCTGCATCGACAATTGTAGATAGGCGATGAGCGATAATTAAGGTGGTGTGTTGCTCGGATACCTCTTTCAAAGTCTTTTGAATAGCCGCTTCGGTAGCAGTATCCAGTGATGATGTGGCTTCGTCGAAAACCATAATGGCGGGCTGTTTGATAATCGCTCTGGCGATGGCGACCCGTTGTTTTTCACCGCCTGATAATTTCAAACCACGCTCACCGACAATTGTATTCCATTTATCGGGCAGGCTTTCAATAAAATCAAAAATTTGGGCAACTTTTGCCGCTTGTATTACCGCTTCTCGGTCGGCTGATGGGTTGCCATAGTGAATGTTGTAATAAATACTTTCATTAAACAGCACAGTATCTTGTGGGACAATGCCAATGGCTTTGCGAAGGCTATCTTGGGTGACATTGCGAATATCTTGTGAATCAATCGAAATACGCCCTGCCTGAATATCATAAAAACGGAATAATAAGCGTGATAGGGTCGATTTGCCCGCTCCACTATGCCCGACAACAGCAACGGTTTGGTTGGGTTTTATTTCAAAGCTGACATCATTGAGTATTTGTCGATTGGCGTGATAAGCAAAGCTAACATGCTCAAATACGATATGCCCTTGTGAAACAACAAGCTCCTTAGCATTTGGTTTGTCTTGTATTTCAGGCTTTTCTTCCAGCAATTTAAACACTAAATCCATATCCGCAAGTGTGTATTTCACTTGTCGATAGATAATGCCAAGGGTATTCAGCGGGATAAATAGTTGCAGCATCAAGGCGTTGACCATCACTAAATCACCAACCGTCATTTCATGATCAATCACGCCTTGTGTGGCAAAGAACATAATAATGGTGACACCAATGGCAATAATCGAAGCTTGCCCAAAATTCAGCATGGACATTGTGGTATAACTTTTTACCGCGACATCTTCCCATGTGTTGAGTGTTTTATCGTAGCGTTCTAGCTCGAGTTGTTCGTTGTTGAAATATTTTACGGTTTCATAGTTCATCAAGCTATCAACGGCATGACTGTTCGCTCTTGAGTCCAGCCGATTCATTTCATGGCGAAATTCCATCCGCCATTCAGTGACTAAAATGGTAAAGGTGATATAGATAGCAACCGTGCCGAAAATAATCAGGGTAAAAGCGACGTGATAGCTATTCAATAGTAGAACCGCGACCATCAAAAACTCAATGGCAACAGGAATAATGCTGAATACCATAAAGTTCATAATGCTGCCGACGGAGCGAGTACCACGCTCTAGGTCTCGGCTGATTGCTCCTGTTTTGCGATCAAGATGGTAGCGAAGGGATAGGCTGTGTAAATGTGTTAAGACTTGCGTGGCTAAGCGTCGCATGGCTCGATAACGTACCCGAGCAAATACCGTATCACGCAATTCATTGAATAGTGAGC
>JALWYT010000157.1 GCA_026992705.1 Thiotrichaceae bacterium | reverse complement strand
AGGTAATCCAGTTGCGGGACCACCTCGTTGTACTACAACGATAACTAAAGGAATTTCTGCCATTACAGCCAATCCAATAAACTCGGTTTTTAAGGCTAAACCCGGACCAGATGTAATCGTGCAAGCAGTTTTGCCTGCATAAGAAGAGCCGATGGCGAATCCAACGGCTGCAATTTCATCTTCAGCTTGATGGACAAAGCCACCAACTTTATGAAAAGCTTCAGCTAAATAATGTGATGCCGAGGTTGCAGGTGTAATGGGATACATAGAAACTATTTCCATGCCAGCAAGCATTACCCCTAAACCTATAGCTTGATTACCATTGGTAACGATTAAACGTTGTTTCGAGTGATCTGGTCTTGGAGGAATTTCATATTGAAAATCAACATTATTTTTAGCATATTCATAGCCAGCTTGAAATAATTGTTTATTTAAATCAATTACTTTTTCGCCTTTTTTCGCAAATGTTAGTTCTATCTCATGGCGGGCTTTATCTACATCTCGGCTGTAAATGTGACATAACATACCGAGAACAAACATATTTTTACCCAATCTAGGACGTGGTGTTAATTTCAAGCATTCTTGTTCCATAGGAATTTCATGGATTATTAATCCATTTTCACGGAACTCAGCAACGGCAGATTGATATTGTTTTATAATCTCTGGATTGGTATCAGTGAGCCATTTATTTTCTAATAGGATGACTGTACCTGGTTTATAAGCATGAGTAGCAATACGAGAATACAGCACTTGTTCGTTTAGAGCCACAACAATATCAGCAGCATCTCCCATATTAGTGATATAGTGATCGCCTATGCGTATGCGAATACCACTTGCACCCGCTGGAGAACGAGCAGGGGGTTTAATTTCGGCGGGGATGATTTCTACAGTCCATACGCCATTACCCATTTTAGCACTAATATAGCCGAAAGTTTGCCCAGCTTTTTGTGCCCCCTCTCCTGAATCGCTGACGATTTCTACTATATGTTCATGAAGTGTTTTTGTCATAGATTGGTCCTATTGGTTATATTAGAAAGCGTATATTATGATACCATAAATAATTTTTAGAATTTTTCTATAACATAAACAACATATTATGATAAAAGACCCAAAATTACTTATTCAAGCACCGCCTTTTTTACGACAAAATTTAACCACGCCTCAAGCGATGCTAGATGTCATCTACGCGCTAATACCGATTATTATTGCATCTATCTGGTTTTTTGGACTTAGTGCATTGCTATTATTAATAGCAAGTGTAGCAGGAGCAGTATTAACAGAATGGCTATTTTCCCCCTCGCCAAAATCTTTATGGGATGGCAGTGCAATACTAACAGGCTTATTGCTGGCTCTAACTTTACCGCCGACATTGCCTTTGTGGATGGCATTTTTAGGTAGTGTAGTTGCTATCGGCTTAGGTAAAATGGTATGGGGCGGACTGGGAAATAATTTATTTAATCCAGCCCTTTTAGGCCGAGCATTTTTATTAGCCAGCTTTCCAGCCGCTATGACAACTTGGACAACCGAAAGCGGGATTTTTAACAGTAATTTAGCAATGCCCTTTATGCACCAATCTTTTGACGCAGTAACTTCAGCTACGCCACTGAATTTAATGGAACTTCAACACCAAACCACAAACTTATGGGATTTATTTATTGGTACCATCCCCGGCTCTTTTGGAGAAACCAGTGCCTTACTGATTATACTTGGTGGCCTGTATTTA
>JALWYT010000156.1 GCA_026992705.1 Thiotrichaceae bacterium | reverse complement strand
CCGAACCAAAGCAGGTATTGTGCAATTTCTCAAACAAATTGCTGAATTTTCCCAACAGCAAACGAATATGCAAGCCCCACAACAATCCCTAGCCGATGATTGGCGACGCTTACGGCGGGTGGTTAGTACAGGGAGCCGAGTCTTTATTTTGAGCGATTTTCGTGGCGTGGATAAAGCCGCCTTACGGCAATTAATCGCCATACAGCAACACGCTGAAATTACACTCATCCCCATTACTGATCCCATGGAAAACCAGCTTCCTGATGTGGAAGAACTGCGTGTTACAGCGGGCAAACGCTTCTTTTCCATTAATTTAAAAAACCGCAATTGGGTCAATCGCTATGAACAAAAAAACCAAAATCGTCTGCAAAATTTAAAAATCTTTGCCCGCAAATATCGTTTAGGCTGGGTAAGTATATCAACCACCGATGCCTGTAATGAGCGGTTGAGAAAATTAATAGGGGCATTGCGATGAAAACCATACCCACAGAACAAATGGCAAACACGCAAGATATTCCCATCCGCGATATTCATCTACCCGAGCCAATTTCATGGTGGCCATTAGCCCCAGGTTGGTGGATATTATTAGCTCTTATTATCGGCTTAATCGCCCTATTTTGGTTTATCAAAACAAGAAAAAAACAACAAAAGGACACATTATTCTCTATTCATCAACAAGTCATGGAAGAGTTACAAAAAATTAATCAAATTGAAGATAATCGCTTATTTACACAAAAATTATCTGAGCTATTAAAGCGAGTAGCAATCACGAAATATGGTAAAAAAGTGGCAGGCTTAACGGGCAAAGCATGGCTTGAGTTTTTAGATACGCAATGGAATCGCAATGATTTTACCCAAGGTAAAGGGCAAATTTTATTAGATCTACCCTACCGCAGAGACCCGCAAGCTGACCGCAAAGAAATTCTGCAATTAGTCAAACATTGGTTGGATTATCAAACCAGCAAACAAGGTGAGCCGCATGTTTGAGTTTCAATGGTTGTGGATGTTTATCATATTGCCGTTGCCGTTATTGCTGCGGTGGTTGCTCAAGCCTGCAAAGTCCAATCAGGGCATTGCTTTAAAAGTCCCCTTTATTGAAGATTTTCAGCAAGACAACGGCGGGCTTTCCCTTAAAAAAAGCAAAATCCTTGTGCTCTTTCTCGCCGCCCTTGCGTGGATTGCCTTAGTAATTGCAGCTGCTAGACCTATCTGGATTAGCGATCCTATTAGCCTACCTGTATCAGGTCGTGATTTAATGTTAGCAGTGGATTTATCAGGCAGTATGCAGGAACAAGACTTTGCCATTAACGGCAATTATGTGGATCGCCTGACCGCAACCAAAGCTGTTGCAGGTGATTTTATCCAACGTCGTAAAGGTGATCGTATTGGCTTGATATTATTTGGTGATCGAGCTTATTTACAAGCCCCCTTAACTTTTGATCGAAAAACTGTAATCACTCTGCTAAATGAGGCGGTTTTAGGCTTGGCAGGCGAAAAAACCGCTATTGGTGATGCCATTGGTTTAGCTGTTAAACGCTTACGTAAGAAACGTGGGCAAGATCGTATTTTAATTTTAATGACTGATGGAGCTAATACCGCAGGAAGCGTCAGCCCCTTAGAAGCAGCAAAGCTCGCTGCACAAGAAGGCTTAAAGATCTATACCGTTGGCATTGGTTCCGATGCTCGGAGTTTAGCAAATGTCTTTGGCTTTAATTTGCCCACACCACAA
>JALWYT010000155.1 GCA_026992705.1 Thiotrichaceae bacterium | reverse complement strand
AGGTAAGCGTCACTGATGATGGTGAGGGAACACCCAGCACGACACAAGCCATTACGGTATCCGTTAAGGATGTCAATGATGCTCCTGTGATTACTTCTGTCGATGCCTTAAGCGTGGATGAGAATGTGACGGATCCTATCTTTACGGTAACCGCATCGGATGATGATGTTCCTGCGGGAGATGTCTTGAGCTTTAGCTTAGGTGATGGCAATGGCGATGACAGTGCTTTATTCAGCATTGATGCAGTGTCAGGTGAATTGAGCTTTAAAGCCTCACCTGACTTTGAGAATCCTGCGAATGTGGATGGCAATAATGTTTATGTCGTAGAGATTATTGTAACGGATAAGGCAGGAGCGACTGCTTCGCAACTTGTTTCAGTAACCGTGCAGGATATTAATGAAGTACCTGTAATTAACTCTGATGCGGCTGTGAGCATGGCAGAGAATACCGCTGAGGTCTTGACAGTGATTGCGTCTGATCAGGATGCTAATGATGTCTTGAGCTATGCGATTACAGCTGGGGATGATCAAGCATTATTTGATATTGATGCAACAACAGGCACCTTGAGCTTTAAGCCAGATCAACTTCCTGATTTTGAAAATCCTGCGGATGTGGATGGCAATAATGTTTATCTTGTTGAAATAACCGTCACTGATACCGCAGGTGCAAGCGATGTTATTTTGCAGGAGATTACTATTACAGACGCTCAGGATGCACCTGTGATTGATTCGGCGGATACCGCGGATGTGGATGAGCATACCACCGCGGTACTGACGGTAACGGCGAGTGATCAAGATAGCGATCCTGCGGATACCTTAAGCTTCTCGGTTTCTGGTGGTGATGATGCGGATTTGTTTAGCATTGATGCGGTAACAGGGGAATTACGCTTTGTATCTGCTCCTGATTTTGAGACACCATTGGATAAGAATGCGGATAATGTTTATGACCTTGAGGTGTCGGTGGATGATGGTCAGGGTAATGTGGTGCCACAGCTTATCACGGTGACGGTACATGATGTTAATGATGCACCTGTCTTTGCTGAGTCTGAGTTGACGATTGAGATTGATGAGAATCAAACCGCAGTGACCACGGTATCAGCAACGGATGCAGACACTTTACCTAGCCCCGATACCTTGAGCTATGCGATTACAGCTGGTGATGATGCGGCATTGTTTAGCATTGATGCAGCAACAGGGGAATTACGCTTTGTGTCTGCTCCTGACTTTGAGAAGCCAAGCGATGCGGGAGCTAATCCTAAAGACAATGTGTATGAGCTATCTGTCAAGGTTTCTGATGGTCAAGGCGGTGAGGCGACTCAGGTGTTGCATGTGAGTGTGCAGGATGTGGGGATTCGCTTTAGTGTACGCGGCTTATTACAAGGGCCTTATGATGCCAAGACTCAGCTAATGTCAGATGATTTGCGTATCTTAGGGCTTATTCCATCACAAGAGCCTTATACGGCACTCGGTTATCAACCTGTTGAGCCATTAACACTAGATACTAATCAATTAGCAACTGAAGGCAATGATGCAATCGTGGATTGGGTTTTGGTACAAGTCCTTGATGGTGCAGATCAAACGCAAGTGGTTCGTTCTTATGCTGCCTTGTTGCAACGTGATGGTGATGTCATCTTGCCACAAACTGGGGCATTAGAATTTAACACGGATAATATTCCAGCAGGTGATTACTATATTGCGTTAAAGCATCGTAACCACTTAGGGGTTGTCTCAAATAAATTAACATTAGGAACAACGCCTGTTACAGTGGATTTTGCAGATAGTAATTACTTCGCCCAAGATGATTTTAGTTGCTTAATCTCAGGCAATACTGCCTTACTCTGGGCAGGTGATGCTAATCATGATGGTAAAACTGTTGCCCAAGGAAATGCTAATGATCTTAACCTATTGCTTGGCAGTATTTTAGGTGATACTGAAAAAAATACGGAGGTTAATACCAACTTTATCCTAGAGGGGTATTACCGTTCTGACATTAATATGGATGGTCGTACCATTTACTCAGGTATGAATAATGATGTAAACCCTATTATAGCGAATATATTAATTCACCCTGAGAATGTGACTTTTAGTGCGAATTTTGTAATTCAGCAAGGATTCAGGGAGAGATAGAGGATAGAGATTGTAGGATGGAGAGTTGTTACTGACTATTTTCCATCTTCTAAACTCTACCCTCTAATAATAGATATTAATAATACATAAATAAAAATATGTTATAAGACAAAGAAAAACTGGATAATAAAAATGAATATCAAATATACCATCTTAATATCAACATTGGTTTTAACGGCTTGTGGTACTGATACAGAAACACAAACTTCAGCTACACAACAAGCAGCTCCGATTAGCCCAAGCCAAGTGGTACAGAAGACTGACACAGGTGAGCGAAGCATGTCACAAGTCTCTACTAATGCGAGCTCTACTGTTCAAGCAGATAATAGCCAAGTAGAGAATACCCAAACCGAAAAGACAAACATTGAGCTGCCTTTGGGGCGTTTGATGGGAATTATTGATACGAGTGAGTATAAACAAGCCATTATCAATAATCAGGGGCAGATTACTCGCCTAAAGGAAGGTGATGACTGGCAAGGCTGGCGAGTAACGACCATTGATCAGGAACAACTTGTCATTAGTCGTAATGGAAAAGATCATTCATTAAATTTACTTAGCGAGTTTCGTTCACCTCAATTAACAGAGACAGAGTTAACTAATCGAAACCTTAATGATAAAGCCGAAAAAGAAAAAATTGAATCGACAACCGAAAAACCATTTACAGAAGAACAATTAACAGAACTACGTTCCCGTTTACTAATGGGGCGTGAATAATAAAAATATTGGGGAATACCATGTCAAAAAATGTATTTAAAACACTGTTACTTAGCACTGCTATTTCAATAGCAACAAGCTCTGCTGTTGCTCAAGCTGATCAAGTTCTTGATTATAAAATTGCACTAGCAGAAGATGGTAAAACTTACCAAGTCTTTATGAGACCTGAAGTGGCTCCACTTGCCGATATTAATTTAACAGGGCAAGTTACAATTAAAGTGCCTCATCTTGAAGGTGAGAATGGTTTTAAAGCAATTAATATTAAGAGCAGTATTGATGGTATTTCATGGGTAGAAACATCACGCATTGATGCCCCTGAAGAAGCCCCATTCTATGATTATCTTTCTTTTTCATTTATTGCATCAGACTCAAAAGCACTGCGTAGCTTTAATTGGAAAGCCGGTGAAGAAAAATTTATGTTTTCATTTGAAAATGCTAAGGGCTGTATTGGGGATGTTTCGCTAATGGCAAATGATGATCCATTTAATGTAGAAAATAATTCAGCACATACTAACCCTGGTAATCAATTTACTAATCTGGGTTGGGGGGGAGTTTCTGAAAACAATTATCGTAGTAACTACGGTGATAAGATTATTTGTCCAAATAATTAAGTACGTTCTGACTAAATAGAACGTGAGGTTTTATGGTAACTTGCATAAATATAATTACTTAACGTAGTTATAAACAAAGCAATACTACCCGTACGTATTTATTGTCCGAATACTTTCTGCGGGTATTCTTAAAAAAAAGAATAAAAAAATAACAAAGGCATGATCATGGGAAGTCATAATCTTAAAAAGAAAGTTAGTGTAATGTTGTGCGGATTCGCTTTATTGTCCACTGCACAGACTGCATTAGCCACTCAAGAGTTAGAATATCGCATTGTCTGGGATTATAACTTAGATGAATACCAAATCTATATGCGTCCTTTATCAACACCTAATAATGACTTAAGTCTTACGGGTCAGGTTACGATTAAGGCTCCATTTAATACGCTGGCGGATAAATTTATTCCGGATCAAATAACCAGTAGTATTCCCAATATCGTGTGGTCACTGTCTTCTCAGGCTCATGCTCCACAAGAAGCTCCAAGCCATTCTTACTTATCGTTTACGTTTATACCTCAGGATCCAAAAGCTTTCCATTGGCAAGCCAATCAAGAAATTAAGGTTTTTACCTTTAAAAACCAATCAACTTGTTTAGGTAGTGTCTCCCTAATTAATAATGCCACTGACCCCTTTAATCAGCTTCCAAACAGTGCTAATACTAATCCAGGCAACCAATTCACCAACCTTGGCTGGGGTGGAGAGTCAGATAATAACTACAAGGGTAACTATGGCACAGATAAACTTGCCGATTGTCATTTAAGTGATGATGATGATGGCGATGGCTTAAAGAATGGGCAAGAAATTGATTTAGGTACTAAGCCTGATAATACGGATTCTGATGGCGATGGCATCCCTGATAATGTCGAAGTTGGCAATAATCTTGCTCAGCCTATTGACACCGATGCAGATGGCACGATTGACGCTCTTGATACCGACGATGATGGCGATGGCGTATTAACCGCAAATGAAAAATATGGCAATACTGCCTCACCACTTGATCAAGACAGCGATAATGACGGCACACCTGACTATTTAGATGCGGACGACGATGACGATGGCACACCTTCTGCTAACGAAGGCAATGATCCCAATGGTGATGGTGACCCATCGGATGCGACTAATGTCGATGGTGACAGCAAGCCTGATTATTTGGATGACAATAATAATGACGGCCCTCAAGCCGACCCTGACAATGACGGTTTAACCACCGCCGAAGAAACTGTACTTAACACAGATCCTAATAATCCTGACACTGATGGCGATGGTCTAAACGACGGTGATGAAGTTACCGCAAAGACTGAGCCTACAATTGCGGATACTGATGGTGATGGCGTTCCAGATGGTACTGAAGTTGGCAATGATCCTGCTAATCCTATTGACACCGATAACGACGGTACAATTGATGCCTCAGATACCGATGATGACGGCGATGGCGTATTAACCTCTAACGAAAATTATAATGGTGGTTCACCTGTCGATGATGATAGCGATGGTGACGGTAAGCCTGATTATTTGGATGCAGATGATGACAATGACGGCAAACCATCGGCTAATGAAGGCAATGACCCCAATAATGATGGCGACCCAACCGATGCTATTGATACCGATGGTGATTTAAAGCCTGATTATTTAGATGATAATAATAATGATGGTCCAAATGCTGATCCTGATGGTGATGGGCTTACTAATAACGAAGAAGACAATAAAGGAACAGATCGCAATAATCCTGATTCTGATGGCGATGGACTTAATGATGGTGATGAAATCAAAGCTGGTACTGATCCTAAAAATCCTGACTCCGATGGTGATGGCATCTCTGATAAGGATGAAGTCGGTAATGATGCAGCAAATCCAGTTGATACCGATGGTGATGGCAAAATCGACGCATTAGATGATGATGACGATAATGACGGTGTACTCACTCAGCATGAAAACTACAATGGCGGTTCACCTGTGGATAATGATACCGACGGCGATGGTACGCCTGATTACCTTGACACAGATGATGATGATGACGGCAAAGCCTCAGCGGACGAAGACAATGATCCGAATAAAGACGGCAACCCAGCCGATGCTGTTGATACTGACGGTGATGGCATTGTTGATTATCTGGATAATGACGATAACAATGGACCAAACTCTGACCCTGATAGTGATGGTCTAAGTACTGCTCAAGAGCAAAACTTAAAAACCGATCCAAACAAAGCAGACAGCGATGGCGACGGTGTTCCTGATGGTGTGGAAGTAGGTGATGTCAATAATCCTAGCGATACTGACGGTGATGGAACTATTGATGCCTTAGACCCTGATGACGATGAGGATGGCGTACTCAGTGTTAATGAAAATTACAATGGTGGCACACCTGCCGATGATGACACTGATGGCGACGGTAAGCCTGATTATCTCGATAGCGATGATGATGGCGACGGCAAGCCTTCTGCCAGTGAAAACAATGATCCAAACCAAGATGGCGACCCCGCTGATGCTGAAGACAGCGATGCGGATAATATACCGAATTATCTGGATGCCAATGACCAAGATGGTGATAACGGCGATGCTGACGGTGATGGAATTACTAACAAAGATGAAAAAACGGCTGGCACAAAACCTGATAATCCAGACTCCGATGATGATGGCATTCCTGACGGCACAGAAGTTGGCAATGATCCCGCTAATCCAATCGACAGCGATGGCGATGGTACAATCGACGCACTCGATAGTGACGATGATAATGACGGTATTCCAACTAAAGATGAAGATGGCAATACCGATAATGACGGCAACCCTGCCACAACACCAACTGATACTGACGGTGACACCACGCCAAACTATTTAGACACTGATGATGACAATGACGGTATTTTAACGGCTGACGAAGATGATAATAGTGATGCTGACGGTAACCCTGCTACCAATCCAACGGATAAAGATGGCGATCAAGTACCTGATTATCTTGATAGCGATGATGATGCAAATAATACCGTTGATTCTGATGAAGATGATAATAGTGATGAAGATAGTAATTCTTCAACTAATCCAACAGACTCAAGCAACAATGATATATCGTCTACGGGCGTCAATATCAGTGTTAAAGCTTTATTACAAGGACCATTCCAAGCCTCAACAGGGCTTATGCGGGATGATTTACGTGTTAAAAACTTGATTCCATTGAATCAGCCTTATACTGCCCTTGGTTTTAATCATGCTCATTCAGAGCAATTAGCAGTTAGCTTGTTAGAACAAGAAGGTAATGATGCTATTGTTGATTGGATATTAGTTGAGCTACGAGATGTAAACAACCCAAAAAATATTGTTGCCAGTAAAGCAGTACTATTACAACGAGATGGTGATGCAGTAAGTAGTGAAACAGGTGATACTACTTTGACTATTAATGTCCCTGCAGGTGATTATTATGTCGCAATTCGACATAGGAACCACATGGGTATTATGACTAGAAATGCGATCACTTTAAGTACTCAAACAACTTTGCTTGATTTTAGCTCAAAAAATACAGAAGTTTATGGCAGTAATGCTCGTATCGTTTCTGATTCAATTGCTGTACTGTATGCGGGTAATAGCAATGGTGATAACCACTTAATCTCTGATGGTCCAAGTAATGATAAAGACACCATCTTAGGCAATGTATTGCAAGCTGATAGTAATTCAAGCTATAGCCTGAATTATCTCTTAGCTGGCTATCATGTCACGGATATTTCAATGGATGGTGTCACGATTTATTCAGGTCCTAATAATGATGTGAATATGTTGATTGGTAATATCTTGCTCTATCCAAATAACATAGGATTCAATGCAAACTATATTGTTGATGAGCAATTGCCTAAGACAGATGTGGATACAACAGGTGATTGATTACTCTCCAATAATTGGAGCTGTAGCTCATAGAATGCAACATATGGGCATGGGCTACTGATTAATTAAAAAAATTATTTGAGTATTTAAAAATGATAATAAAAAATATACTTTTTGGTTCTTTATTATTTATTAGTACAACGGGCGTTGTACTAGCAGACCAGGTTTTGAGCTATAAATTAACATGGGATGAGGTCAATCAGCGTTACCGTGTATTTATGAAGCCCTCAAAAACACCGATACCTAATTTAACAACTAGTGCTCAAGTAACGATTAAAGTACCTCATTTAAATGGAGCAGATCGTTTTGTTGTTGAACAGGTTGTTTCTAATGTAGATGGGACATTATGGCTAAATAATTCACGAGTTGATGCTCCTGTTGAAGCACCTAATTCAGATTATATTTCTTTTAATCTAAATATGGTAGGGAGTCCAAATAGCTTTAACTGGCAAAAAGATACTGAGCTGGAAGTTTTTAGTTTTGCAAATGCTGGTAAGTGTACCGCTCCAATTAGTTTACTCAATAATGAAACTGATCCTTTTGCTGTACCTAATAATTCAGCCAGTACAAATCCAGGCAACCAATTCTCTAACCTTGGTTGGGGAGAAATAGGAGAAAATAACTATCTTGATAATTATCAGGCAGTAGCAGATTGTCGTTCAGAAGCTACAAATAATTCTGGTGATAATAGTACCATCGTTGACAATCCTATTGATGATGAAAATACAGATGATAATATAAATGACTCTATTGAGGAGCAGGAACAAGATGATTCTCAAGAACCAATAGTGATTAGTGATGATGCTCCTAATTCACAAACGGGAACGAGTGATTCGGCTAAAGTCTTAGATTATAAAATTGTGTGGTATAATACTGATAATAAATACCATGTTTTTATGAGACCAAGTGTAACACCAGAACCAGTTGATTTAAGTCTGACAGGTCAAGTTACACTGAAAGTCCCACATGGTACAGGTGCTGATGAGTTTAAAGTAGAAAACCTAAGTAGTGCTATTGCAGGTACAGATTGGACACTGGCTTCACATATTAAAGCTCCTGAAGAAGCACCTGAATATGACTATCTGTCATTTGTGGTTAATATTTCAAATGCACAAGCTTTTAATTGGCAAGCTAACCAAGAGCAGGAAGTATTTAGTTTTAGCAATCCATCAACATGCTTAGGCGATGTTGTGGTAATGCCTGCTGATGATCCATTTAATCAGTCGAATAATTCTGCATCAACAAATCCAGGTAATCAATTCACTAATCTTGGCTGGGGTGAGGCTACCGATAACAACTATCATGGTACATATGGTGTAGCAAGTGCTCTATGTGATTTACATGACGTCGATAATGATGGATTATCCAATCATATTGAGCGTGCCGACCAGGATCGTGATAATGATGGTATTAATGACAGAGATGACTTTGATCCAACAGGTTATTTCTACTGTTCAAGCAATGGAAAGATTATAAAAGGTGGTACTATCGCAGTTGAAGGTCCAGGAAATGTAAATATTATTTCCAATGGTTCTAATGGCTATTATCAGTTTACAATGGATGCCGCTGGTGAGTACATTATGTATGTTTCACCTCCTGTTGGTACGCAAATTGATCCTAATTATCCTGCAAGTAACACGGTACTTGATCCAACAGGGCAAAGTAATCCTTATGTGCTTGGCTCAGGAGAAAAAGCAAGTACAGGTATACTAAGTGACCCGAGTCCAACGACTAATACACCTTGGTACAACCGAATCAATGTGGAAAATGGAGATCCTATTATTATTAGTAACAATATTCCTTTAGTTGGTACCATCTGTGATGATGGTAGTACAACTAATGATAATAGCGAACAAGATGATAAGCGTAATTTCAAATCTATTCCTACCTTATCTGAATGGGCACAAATTTTATTGACTCTAGTCATAAGTTTGTTTGCAGTAAAAGGTTTATTACAGAAGAATAAATTTTAAGTTACTTGGTTACTTGATGATAATAAGCCTTACCACCTAAGAACCCAAATTCTGTGGGCATATTAGGGTAAGGCACTGTTTAGCATGATATTTTTATAAACCTATCTACGTTGATGTTGTTTGATATGTTGCAAATTCTGACTTACGTTTCTTACGTGTTTGCCATTCTTGATTTTCCTGTGCTAGTATTTTGTTTGTTTTTTTGACAAATGTTTCTAAAGCAGTACGAGCACCCTGCTCAATAGTATTACGCACGGTATCAAGTTCACTCGTTAATCTGAACAATTTATAATAAACTACTTGATAGCGGCGTGCATTACGTTGATCTTCATTAAGAGCAGATAACTGAGACTGCATAGAGGTTAATGCAGCAACAACAGCAGAGATAAAGGCGAGTAGGGCGACGATATCGGTTGAGCTTTTGGCAACGTTGATGGTAGCAGGTACAGCAGTGACTACCGCTGCAATCATTGTCAACATGCCTGTTCGGGTGGTGAATTTATTGGCGTTTTTCTTGTGTTGTTCGCCGCGACCTTCGTAATAATTTAATTGCACACATAGCATATAGCGGTAAAAATATTCTAATTGTAATTTGGCTAAGTCGATGTCATTTTTGTCGCCGCTTTTAGTAATTTCTTTAAAGTATTGAATTCTTACGTTTTCTGCATTGGAACGTTCGTCCATCCAGTCTTCGTACATATTGCTGTTTTTTAGAATGGTGACGTAATAGGTTGTCATGGCTAATAAGCCTAATTCAATTACGCCGAGTGTGTTGATAATAATGTCTTTGTATTGGGAAAAATCAATCAAAATGCCATCCGTGCTTTGCACATATAAAATGACTGCCCCCACAATTACGCTGAGTGTTGAGCCAATAATGCGACGTTTGGATTGTTTTAAATATAGTTTTTGCGATTCGATTGCTTGTGAATTATGTTGATCAAAGCATTGGCGAAGCATCTCGACTTTTGAGCTGCGTAGAATTTTTTTCAGTGTTTCGGCTTCTTTAGGGAGGCTTGCAGCATGTTCTTTCGGATTGATAATCCAATCATTTTTGTCTTGTTTTCCGATTATTTTCTGTGCATCCATGATGGTGATTTTTTTAAGTTAAGATGCTTATAAATATAGTGGTTAATCAACAAAATGTTGGGGAAATTTGGAGTTTTGCGGAATGCAGGGAATATACCACCATCTTAACATATTGATATTGCAGTGGAAGTTCCCTGCGTTATGTTTATTAAATCAACCCATCAAATGGATAAATCACAACTTCTTCGCCAGCTTCTACATCGCCTGAGTCTTGCGGGAGGACGATAAAGCAGTTGGCTTTGCTCATGGAACTGAGTACATGCGAGCCTTGCAAGCCTGTGGTGCTGACGTGGAGTTCGCCTTGTTCGTTTTGGAAGTAAATCCCACGTTGGTGGTCTTTTCTGCCAATGTGTTTTTTTAGGTGGGAGTCGCAAATAGCGGTGCGTTGCGGGATGTGTATATCGCTCAAGCCTTTGAGTTTTTGTAGAGCAGGGCGGGCGAATAGTACAAAGGTCGCCATGACTGAGACAGGATTACCCGGTAAGCCAAAGAATAGGGCATTGTTGATTTTGCCAAATGCCAACGGTTTCCCCGGTTTCATGGCGATTTTCCAGAAGCCGATTTGCCCCATTTTTTCCAATGTTTCGGTAACATAATCTGCATCTCCAACAGATACCCCGCCGCTGGTAATTAGCATATCGCCTAATTGGCTGCCTTCATTAAATGCGGTTTCTATGGCTTGCTGGTCGTCAGGAATAACGCCCATGTCGAGAATATCAACATCTAAGGTTTTCAATAAACCGAATAAGGTGTAGCGATTGCTGTCGTAAATATCGCCTGCTTGTAGCGTTTGCCCGACGTTTTTTAATTCATCCCCTGTGGAGAAGAACACAACCTTGGGCTTGCGAATAACATTCACCTCACCCACGCCTAATGAGGCGAGCAAGCCTAAATCGGCTGAATTGAGCTTTTTACCTGCTGCTAATGCCACAGAACCTTGTTGTAAATCTTCCCCGGGGTGGCGGACATTTTGCCCTTGTTTGTATTGATGAGAAATATGGATTTCATCGCTAGTCCGCTCAACATGCTCTTGCATAATGACTGTATCGGTATCATCAGGAACAACCGCCCCCGTCATAATACGCACACATTCGCCTGCTTTGACCTCGCCTTGATAGGGATGCCCTGCAAAGGATTCACCGACAACTTTTAATCGTGGCTTTTGTTGCTCTTGAAGATCGCTAAATTTAACCGCATAGCCATCCATTGCTGAATTACGGTGTGGGGGGACATTAAAAGGAGCGGTAATATCCTCGGCTAAGACTCGCCCTAAGCTTTGTCGAATAGCGACCGATTCGCTTTGCTGAAGGGCATTTACCGTGCTTAAAATATGTTCTAGTGCAGCTTCAACGCTAAGGTAGTTTTGGGCAAGGCTATCACAGCCACAGTCAGTATGTGTTGTCATCGTTATTTATCTAAATGTTGTGTCATTATAATCGTAGCGGGGAACAAACCACTTAACTCAAATTTCTACGTTTTGTGGTATAAATCTGCACTTCGCAAAGCTCCGTGCAGGCTACGGTTTAAATTATTCAATAATTACAATATTGTTCAATAAAATCCGCAATATCATTCACCGCATTGAGTGAAAGTATGAGTAATTTTCGCATAGTTTTAGGCAGTGCGATTTGATCTATATTATCTGTTGCTAATGCAATAATGGAATCATCCTGTGGGAATAATAGCGGTTTCTTTAGGCTAGGGCGATGCAGTTCGATTTTCGGAAATGCCACATGCCGAAAGCCTTCGACTAAAATAATATCCACATTGTTGCTATCTATTTGCTGGATAAGCTCCGCTAAATTCGGCTCAGTTTTGCCGTCTTTTTCACTAATTAATGCTGTCCGATAAGCCGATGCAATTAGCATTTGCTTCGCCCCCGCATGGCGAAGTCGGTAGCTGTCTTTGCCGACTTGATCAATCTCAAAATCGTGGTGCGAATGCTTAATCATGGCGATACGCAGACCACGTTCTGTTAAAATAGGCAGTAGTTTCTCTAGCAAGGTTGTTTTTCCCGTTCCGCTATATGCGGCAAAGCCTAGTAGGGGAATAGGGCAGTCGATAATAGCCATCATTAATAGCGTTTAATGCGTAATTTATTAGTGGTGCGGGACATTTTGATCAGGGCTTTCATAATCTGAATCTCCCGCTCTAATTGCTGATGTTCTTTGGAGTTGATTGGGCTACGAGCGATTTTCTCATTGGCTCGGTCAATTGCCTCTTGAGCGGCTTTTGCATCCAATTCATCACTTCGCAAAATAGTATCTGCCAAAATCGTTACGACATGCAGTTGCACTTCTAAAATACCGCCAGAGATAAATAGCACGTCATTGCTACCATCCGCTAAGGTATAGTTGAGTTCGCCCGCTTTTAACGAGGTGATAAGCTGGGTATGCCCTGCCATAATGGTTAAATAGCCCATGGTTCCGGGGGCGGTGACTTCGGTGATTTCACCGCTAAAAATTTTATGATGGCTGTCAACAACATCCATCTGAAAAGTATTTGCCATATTATTTTTTCTTTTGTTTTTTCTGTTTCTTTTTTTGCATCCATTCAGGCATGTTCTTTTTACCCTCGAAAGGATTATCACCTGATTTGAATTCGATACGAATTTGTGTACCCACTAATTTTAGCGTCTTTCTAAAGTAATTCATTAAATAGCGTTTATAAGATGCTGGAATACGCTTGGTTTGATTACCATGAATGACCAAAATAAAGGGATTACTCCCGCCTTGATGAGCATAGCGTAGCTTAATACGTCGCCCCTTAACTAAGGGCGGTTGGTGTGTACTCACCGCTGTTTCTAAAATACGGGTCAAGCGTGAGGTGCTGACTTTTAGCATAGATGACTGATAAGCGGCAATGACCGAAGCGAATAAATGCCCCACGCCTGTACCATGCAGGGCAGAAATAAAATGTTGCTCTGCAAAATCCAGAAAGGGGAGTTTAATTTCAAGCTGCTGTTTAATCATCTCGCGGGCATAATCATCCAGCCCATCCCATTTATTAATCGCTAAAACCAAGGCTCGCCCTGCATCTAAAATCAAGCCCAGCAAATGAGCATCCTGATCTGCAATATTTTCATGGGCATCCAGCACCATCACCACAACGTGAGAATCTTCAATGGCTTGCAGGGTTTTTATAATGCTAAACTTCTCAATTGCCTGATTAACCCGACTACGCCGACGCACCCCTGCGGTATCAATCAAGGTATATTTCTGACCATCACGCTCAAACGGAATAAAAATACTATCCCGTGTTGTACCTGGCTCATCAAAAGCCACCACACGTTCTTCGCCCAAAATACGATTAACCAATGTGGACTTGCCGACATTCGGGCGACCCACAAACGCCAAGCGGATGCCATCCTGTTCGCGATTGCGATTACGTTTTTCCTCAACGACCTCACGATTAGGGTAAGGAGCCAAAATCGTCTCAATCATTTTAGTCACACCACGATTCTGCGTCGCCGCAATCTGAAAGACCTCTGTAAAGCCTAAAGCATAAAACTCAGCCGTTGCCTGATCTGGGTCAATACGATCTGTTTTATTCACCAATAAATAAATTGGCTTACCCGTCTGCCGTAAGCGATTAGCAATCTGCTCATCAGCCGCCGTCAAACCATCATGCCCATCGACAATAAACAGCAGAATATTCGCCTCCTCAACCGCCGCCCACGTCTGGCTCGCCATATACTCATCAATGCCTTCCTCCTCGCCACTCAAGCCACCCGTATCAACAACCAGATAATCCTTCGTACCCAACTTCCCCATACCATACTTACGATCCCGCGTTAAACCCGGGAAATTCGCCACAAGTGCATCACGAGAACGAGTCAAGCGATTAAATAAAGTCGATTTACCCACATTAGGGCGGCCAATCAAAGCAAGAACAGGTCGCATAATTAATTCAAAGCTATAAAACAAAGGGAGGGCAGGATAGCATATATCATGGGGGGCTTGTAGTTTGTTAGTATATAGGTATTTAGCAAAACTACCAATGGTAGGTTGTGTTTTATAGGTTCTTCCATTTATCATTCCTAGATACTTTTCCAATTACTTTCCGCTATAATCGCCTGCTTTATTTTTGTGACTACAATCAGGATGACGTATGCCAATAGCAGAAATTATTGCACAAGAATTATCAATCACCGAACAACAAGTTGATACAGTAATTACTATGCTGGATGAGGGGGCAACGGTGCCTTTTATTGCTCGCTATCGAAAGGAGAAAACAGGTGGTTTGGATGATGGGCAATTACGGTCGTTAGCTGAGCGTTTGCATTATTTACGCGAATTGCATAAACGCCGTGAGACGATTCTCAAGGCGATTGATGAGCAGGGTAAGTTGACGGAAGCCTTGAAAAAGCAGATTAATCAAGTCAAAATACGCACTGAATTAGAAGATTTATACCTGCCCTATAAGCAAAAACGCCGCACTAAAGCACAGATTGCAAGAGAGGCAGGCTTAGAGCCATTAGCAAACAGCTTGCTGGAAAATCCAAAGCTTTCACCTGAACAAGAAGCCGAGAAATACCTTAACCCTGAGCATAATATCCACGATGCAAAAGCCGCATTAGATGGGGCAAGACAGATTTTAATAGAGCAATTTGCAGAAAATGCGAGTCTGCTTGCTGAACTGCGGGATTATCTTTGGGATAAGGGCATCCTGACAGCAAAAGTCATGAAAGGCAAGGAAAGTGAAGGGGAAAAGTTTAAAGACTACTTTGATTATCAGGAAGCGATTAAGCAGATTCCATCGCATCGGGCATTGGCATTATTCCGAGGTCGCAGTGAGAAAATTTTAAGCCTAAATTTAGATGTTGATGTTGCAGACGGGCAGATGCATCATTGAAAGGCAAAAATCGCACAAGCTTTCCATATTCAAGATCAAGCCAGAGCGGCGGATGACTGGTTGTTAGATACGGTTCGCTGGGCGTGGAAGGTTAAAATTCACAGCAAATTAGATATTGATTTAAAAATGCGACTGCGTGAGCAAGCTGAGCAGGAGGCGATTAATGTCTTTTCACAAAATCTAAGTGATTTATTATTAGCCGCTCCAGCAGGAAATAAGGCAACGATGGGTTTAGATCCGGGTATTCGCACGGGCGTAAAAGTTGCCGTTGTCGATGCCACAGGTAAATTGCTAGAGACCGCAACGATTTACCCGCACCAGCCTCTCAATCAATGGGATCAATCGATTGAAACACTCTACCAACTTGCTAAGAAGCATCATGTTGAGCTGATTAGTATCGGCAATGGTACGGCATCCCGCGAGACAGATAAGCTCGTTGCCGACTTGTTTAAACGCTATCCTGAGTTGAATATTGCTAAATTAATTACTTCAGAAGCGGGTGCATCGGTTTATTCGGCATCGGAATTAGCCGCTAAGGAGTTCCCAGATTTAGATGTTTCCTTGCGTGGAGCTGTTTCTATTGCTCGTCGTTTGCAAGACCCATTAGCAGAATTGGTAAAAATCGAACCCAAAGCAATTGGCGTTGGGCAGTATCAACACGATGTTAATCAGGTGCAATTAGCCCGTTCTTTAGATGCTACTGTGGAGGATTGCGTCAATAAAGTAGGGGTTGATGTAAATACCGCCTCCGCTGCATTGTTATCGCATATTGCAGGCTTAAATTTAGGCTTGGCAGAAAATATTATTGCTTACCGCAATGAGCATGGTGTGTTTAGCAATCGTCAACAGCTTAAAAAAGTCAAACGCTTAGGACCTAAAGCCTTTGAACAAGCGGCGGGTTTTTTACGCATTCGCAATGGTGATAACCCTCTCGATGCTTCAGCGGTACATCCTGAAGCCTATGAGGTAGTGAATAAAATTGCTCAACGTAATAACAAAAATGTACAAGACTTAATCGGTCAATCGGCATTTATTCAACAATTAAATCCGCATGATTATGTTGATGACAACTTTGGCTTGCCAACAATCAAAGATATTTTAAGCGAGCTGGATAAACCTGGTCGTGATCCTCGACCTGAATTTGTGACTGCAAGCTTTAAAGAAGGCGTGGATAGCATTGATGATTTATACGAAGGAATGCAGCTAGAAGGTGTGGTCAGCAATGTCACAAACTTCGGGGCTTTTGTGGATATTGGCGTACACCAAGACGGTTTAGTACATATTTCACAACTAGCAGACCGCTTTGTAAAAGACCCACGCGATGTTGTAAAAGCGGGCGATGTGGTTAAAGTCAAAGTACAAGAAGTTGATGTGCAACGAAAACGCATCAGTTTAACCATGAAATCACATAAACTTAAAAAACAACGATCAAAACCTCAAAGCAAACAACAAACTATGCACTCGGTGATGGCGGATGCTTTTAAGCGAGCAAGGTAATTTAGACTAAAGCAAGATCCAAAGGAGAGTCTTTTGTTACACCCCAACCAATGGCAAACATTTGACCAACAACATATCTGGCATCCTTATACATCAATGGTCAACCCCCTGCCCACATATCCCATTGTTGCGGCTGATGGTGTCTATTTGGAATTAGCGGATGGGCGTAAGCTGATAGATGGCATGTCATCATGGTGGGCGGCAATTCATGGCTACAATCATCCCGTTCTAAACGCAGCCATTCAACAGCAACTCACCCGTATGTCGCATGTTATGTTTGGCGGCATTACCCACCCACCTGCTATTGAACTTGCAGAAACCCTAATCAATATCACCTGTGAACCTTTACAGCATGTATTCTTTGCGGACTCTGGCTCAGTGTCGGTTGAAGTCGCCATTAAAATGGCGATTCAATACTGGTTCACCCAAGGCAATGACAAAAAACAAAAACTACTCACCGTCCGCAACGGTTATCACGGCGACACCTTTGGAGCAATGGCAGTTTGCGACCCCGTAAACGGAATGCACGGGCTATTCAAAGGCGTTCTACCCCAACATTATTTTGCCGATGCCCCCCAATGTCATGGCGATACACCCGATAAAAACGCATTGAATAGCTTCAAAAACCTAATCAAACAACATCACCAAGAAATTGCCGCTGTTATTATTGAACCCATTGTACAAGGGGCAGGGGGGATGCGATTTTACTGCCCTGAATACTTACGGCAAATCCGCCAACTATGCGATCAATATCATGTCCTGCTAATCTTAGATGAAATCGCCACAGGCTTCGGGCGTACAGGCACATTATTCGCCTATGAACAAGCCAATATTGCCCCTGATATTCTCTGCATCGGTAAATCACTCACAGGCGGCTACATGACCCTAGCTGCCACACTCACCACCACCGCAATCGCCAACGGTATCGGCGAAACCCCATTAATGCACGGTCCAACCTTTATGGCAAACCCACTCGCCTGTGCCGTTGCCAACACCAGTATCAAACTACTCTTAGAATCCGACTGGCAAAAGCAAATCCTAAGCATTGAACACTGTCTAAAAGAAGGCTTACAAACCTGCAAATCATTAAAAACCGTCAAAGATGTACGGGTCAAAGGAGCAATCGGCGTAGTTGAAATGAAAAAAGCCGTTGATATGGCAACAATACAAGAACAATTCGTCCAACGAGGCATATGGCTACGCCCATTCGGAAAATTGGTTTACACTATGCCACCCTACATTATAAAAAAGAATGATATAGAAAGGATAATGGAAGTAATAATTGACGTATTGAAAATAAAGGGACTTATTGATTAGGTAATATTTTCAGATTCAGTCGTTTAATGCGGTTGGGCGATTATTTCTCAAAAGGAATACTTCGGCTAATACCTTATACCAATAATTATAATTTAAGTAATATCTAGCATATCATGAGTACCTAATATGTGGCAGAATAATTAGAGACTCCCAATAAGCTTTAATTTGCTTCTATTACTTATAAAACTGAGAATTGTTGGGAGATATTTTAAAATATGAAGGAGTTGGTGATGATAAAAAATAAGTTTTTTCTTGCTACAGTATTATTCTTTAGTAGTGTTGTGAATGCAAATGAGATGAAACAGAATACAGAGACGATGACACTAAAAAATAATGAAAGTCCAATTATTGTTACACAAATTGAAGATGAATTTGATGCCGTCAAAGAAAATGTTGAATTAGCGATTACAGGAAAAGGGTTGAAGCTAAGTGGTACCTTGCATGTTAGTGATATGTTAAGTCGTACTGGGAAAGATTTAGGTTTTGATAAACAGATTTTTGAGAAAGCAGAGTCTGTTGAATTTTGTAGTGCAGTTATTTCCCATAAAATGGCAATTGCTAGCCCTGAAAATATTTCGGTTTGCCCATTTACTATAGCGATTTATACCTATAAAGATAAGCCTGATACTGTCTATCTTTCTTATCGAAAGCCTCAACTAGTAGGCGATGCTGAAGAGGTTTTCAAAGATATCAATGATTTATTATCAAGTATTGTAGAAGAAGCAACCCAATAACTTAGTAGTGGTTAAGAAAATCCGTATCTTATCGAGTGAACAGGCAATTATTGATCAGTTCCTTGATGCTATATGGGCAGAGCGTGGTTTAAGCCAAAATACCTTGGCAGCGTATGAACGAGATTTGCGAAGTTTTTCTGCTTGGCTAGGTGAACATACTGACCGAGGAATACTAACCGCTTGTCGTGCTGATTTGCAGAATTATCTTGCTTGGCGGGGTAGGGTAAATCTTTCAGCGAATAGTTCCGCTCGCTTTCTAGCAAGTGTACGGCGGTTTTATCGCTATCTTTTGCGTGAAAAAAAGATCAAAGAAGACCCTAGTTTATTAGTTGAATCCCCCATATTAAGACGACAACTACCGCATGCTTTATCAGAAAAACAAGTTGAAGCACTTTTAGCATCTCCAAACATCCAGACTGAACTTGGCTTACGAAATAGGGCAATGTTGGAATTATTGTATGCAACAGGGTTGCGGGTATCGGAATTAGTAGAAATTCGATTGCAAGCATTAAGTTTAACTCAGGGTGTTATTCGAATTACAGGTAAAGGTAATAAAGAGCGATTAGTACCAATGGGTGAGGTCGCAATGGATTGGGTGCAGCGTTATATGCAATTAGCTCGTCCAGTATTAATGGAAGCCAATGCTGTGAGTGATGCTCTTTTTGTTACTGCTAGAGGCTCTGCTATGACACGCCAAGCATTTTGGTATTTAATTAAAAAATATGCTAAACAAGCAGGCATCCAGATAAAAATATCGCCCCATACTCTACGTCATGCTTTTGCAACTCATTTACTTAATCATGGAGCCGATTTACGAGTGGTTCAATTATTATTAGGACATAGTGATTTATCAACAACACAGATTTATACACATGTTGCTCAAGCCCGTTTACAAACTTTGCATAAGAAACATCACCCTAGAGGATAAACCTACAATATTTGAAGTTATGGGCTTAACTTTATTCGGTACTTTCTTTAGGTAGTGGCGGAACTTTCAATATTTGTCCAACTGAAATATTATTTGGGTTACTTATCCTGTCTTTATTTGCTTCGTATAAAAGATGGTATTTTTCGCTAGAACCATATATTTTTGTGGCAATTTTTGATAGTGACTCTCCCTTAAGAACAATGATCGTACGCTCATTGTTAGCCTCATGTGTATTGCTTGAATTATCAACGGTTTTTGCTTGATTAGGTGAATCTTCTTTTATTTCAGCTGATTTGGTTTCTTCTTCGCTATTAATAGATAGCTCTGCATTTAAGTCTTGAATATATGGATCATTCGGATTGCCTTGTGCAACATCTTTGC
>JALWYT010000154.1 GCA_026992705.1 Thiotrichaceae bacterium | reverse complement strand
TTTACGCTTTGTTAAGCATTTAGACGATGATGAATATGTCATCAGCATTCAAGATATTCCCGCAGAACGTGGGCGATTAGGCAAAGGCAAAGTTTATATCCAAGCCGCCCGTACAGAATTAGAAACTAAGCAAATTCCCTATCAACAAGACGAAGACTTTTTACCTGGTTTGCCTGCTGTTTGGGTTGAACAACAGCACTCATCCAAGCTCGTTGCGAGTGGTATTAAAACGCTTACACCAACCAGTATTTTAACCTATCACTTAAAATACGCTCTAAGAAAACACGCCGCCCAATTAGTCGGCATTCAAGAAACCCATAGCCTTATCCGTAAATTAGAATCAGCAGGCTACACCGATTTATGCAAAGAAGTGCAGCAAATTGCATCCGTTCCACTTATTGCTGATGTCATTCGCCGCTTAGTGAGTGAGGGTATTTCTGTTAAAAATTTACGCCAAGTCCTAGAATCTATTGTCAGATGGGGTGAAAAAGAAAAAGACCCAGCCCTCTTAGTCGAATATGTGCGTACCGATATGGCAAGGCAAATTTCCTATGTCTTCTCGGCTGGAACTAATACCATTCCCGCTTATTTATTATCACCAGAAAGCGAAAATATTATTAGAAATAGCCTACGCCAATCACCTAGCGGCAGCTTTTTATCGCTTGATCCAAATATATCACAGCAATTTCTTACTATTTTGCAACAGGCTGAAGATGCCACAAGAGACAACAAAGTCCGCTCGGTATTAGTGACGCAATCAGAATTACGCCGTTTTATTCGCAGCCATATAGAAGCTACATTCCCAACGCTTCCCGTGCTGTCTTTTTCTGAAATTACGCCAACCACCAAAATGGAGCCACTTGGCACAATTAATTTAGAAGCTGCACCCGCTGGAGTATAAATATGTCTGCGTTTCAGTACCTTGTGTCTAATATACAATCAGCTATTGATGAAACCAGCACTGCAGTATTGCGTGGACGAATTATCCATGTCGCAGGCACTATCGTTAAAGCCATACTCCCACAAGTACAAATCGGTGAATATTGTTTATTAGAAAACACTCGACTACAGCAAACAACACCCGCAGAAGTCATCGGCTTTGAAAAAAATATCGCCATATTAGCTCCAATTGGCGATATGCGAGGAATATCCAGCGGAACTGCCGTCATCCCAACAGGCGAATTGATGCAAGTCCCCGTTGGTGAAGAATTACAAGGCTGCGTGCTAGATGGTGTAGGTAATATTATTGATACAGGCGGACGAGGGCAGATTAATATCCAACAATATTACCCCGTTATGGCAAACCCGCCATCACCACTATCACGCCCAATGGTTGATCAGCCCTTATCAATGGGGGTGCGGGCAATTGATGGTTTAATGACCTGTGGAATTGGTCAGCGTATTGGTATTTTTGCAGGAGCAGGTGTTGGTAAAAGCTCACTGCTCAGTATGCTCGTCAAACATGCCAACGTCGATATTAACGTCGTTGCCTTAATCGGTGAACGTGGCAGAGAAGTGCGTGAATTTATTGAAATGTCACTCGGTGCAGAAGCCATGAGAAAAACCATATTAATTGTGGCAACCTCAGACAAGCCCTCTATCGAACGCCTAAAAGCCGCCTATATCGCTACCGCAATTTCAGAATACTATCGAGACCAAGGCAAAAATGTCCTGCTACTTATGGACTCCTTAACCCGATTTGCCAGAGCACAGCGAGAAATCGGACTAGCCGCAGGCGAAGCCCCTGCCCGACGCGGCTTCCCGCCCTCCGTATTCGCTGAATTACCCAAATTAGTTGAACGTGCAGGACGATCCGCTCAAGGCACCATTACCGCATTCTACACTGTCCTAGTCGAAGGTGATGATATGAGCGACCCCATTGCAGACGAAGTACGCTCCCTGCTTGACGGACATATCGTGCTATCACGCGACCTAGCCGCTGCCAATCACTACCCTGCGATTGATGTGCTAGACAGCTTAAGCCGAGTGATGTCCACCATTACTACCCCCGAACACAAAGCAGCCGCCGCCAAAATCCGAGAGCTAATGGCAAAGCACAAAGAAATTGAATTCTTAGTCCGAGTTGGCGAATATCAGCAAGGCGTTGACCCCAAAGCAGACGAGGCAATCGCCAAAATAGATGCGATTAATCAGTTTTTAAAACAAATGCCTGATGAGCATGTTAATTTACAAGACACGATTAATTATTTAATGCACATAGCAAATTCATAACATGAGCCTACAAAAACTACTAAATATCAGAAAAAAACGTAAAGACCGTGTATTCACTGAATTGCGAATAGCCAAAAATAATATCGCCAACAGGGAAAAAATGTGGCTAGCAAAAAGAGAAGAGCTAGAAAATTACTACATGGAACGTGTCCAAAAAAAGAAACAATTATTCGACAAACTCTCTAGCAAAGGCTTCACCACCAAAGAGTATGCAAAATACCAAGCCAAACTTAACGCCATAGACCAACAAGAAAAACAATACACTGAACGCCTAAAAATGGCAGAAAACCTACTGCAAAAAGCAGAAGAAGACTATTGGCAGCTTAAGAAAAAATCCAGTGCCATTATACGAGAAGTCGAAAAGCTGACGGAAATATTAAAAGGTGTGGAACAGAGAGAAAAACTGAAAGCATGTCGCCAAGAGGAACTAGAAGTAGAGGACTTTAATCCTAACCTGTGTCGATAATTTTACTATAGCATTTAATGATTGATGATAGCGTTATATGAGTGAAACTTGATAAGTGCTTACCCATATATCGTATAAGTTAATACTTTTATCTGCTAATTGATTATTATAAACAAAAAAGTACGATCTATAATTTAAGGTAATACAAAGAATAGAAAATAATATGAATTTTTTGTATTTATCTAAATCCAAGTTTTTACATCTTTTAATTTTAGATAGATTTAAAAATAAAAATAGATTCATATCATAATAAGTCACCAAAAAGGAGAGCCAATGTCTATTTTCAGCCACTATCAGACACGTTACGAATCATTAAAAGAAGAAGAATATTCTCTCCAAGAATATCTAAACTTATGCAAAGAAGACCCGAGTGTCTATGCAACTGCAGCAGAGCGTATGCTGCAAGCAATAGGAGAGCCAGAACTCATTGATACCTCATTGGATTCTCGCTTGAGCCGCTTATTTTCCAATAAAATCATCAAACGCTATCCCGCTTTTGCCGATTTTTATGGCATGGAGGACACCATTGAGCAAATCGTTTCTTTCTTTAAACACGCTGCACAAGGTTTAGAAGAAAGCAAACAAGTGCTTTATTTATTAGGTCCTGTTGGTGGTGGTAAATCATCATTAGCAGAAAAACTCAAAGCTTTAATGGAAAAAGTCCCCATCTACACCATTAAAGGCTCACCGATTAATGAATCACCTTTAGGTTTATTTGATATTGAAGAAGATGGTCAAATCCTTAAAGAAGATTATGGCATTGATGAGCGATATTTAGGGCATATTATGTCGCCTTGGGCAGTAAAACGATTAAATGAATTTGGTGGCGACATTACTCAATTCCGCGTTGTTAAACGCTACCCCTCACGTTTAAACCAAATCGCTATTTCAAAAACTGAACCCGGCGATGAAAACAACCAAGATATATCCTCATTAGTCGGTAAAGTAGATATTCGTAAATTAGAAGATTTCCCACAAAATGATACTGATGCGTATAGCTATTCAGGCGGCTTATGTTTAGCAAACCAAGGCTTGATGGAATTTGTGGAGATGTTTAAAGCTCCTATTAAAGTCTTACACCCATTATTAACTGCCACACAAGAAGGCAATTACAACGGCACAGAAAGCATCGGGGCCATTCCATTTAGTGGTATTATTTTAGCTCATTCCAATGAATCAGAATGGCAGTCATTCAAAAATAACAAAAATAATGAAGCCTTTATTGACCGTGTTTCCATTGTCAAAGTCCCTTATTGTTTACGCGTCTCAGATGAAATAAAAATCTATGAGAAATTATTAGCCCATAGCTCTTTAGCCAATGCTCATTGTGCTCCTGATACCTTAAAAATGTTGGCACAGTTTTCGGTATTATCTCGCCTACGCATTCCTGAAAACTCTAATCTTTATTCAAAAATGCGTATTTATGATGGTGAAAACCTTAAAGATACCGACCCTAAAGCAAAAACCTTACAAGAATACAAAGATGCCGCAGGCGTGGATGAAGGCATGGATGGTATTTCCACTCGCTTTGCTTTCAAAATACTTTCCAAGGTTTTTAACTTTGATCCTACAGAGGTTGCTGCCGACCCTGTGCATTTACTTTATGTATTGGAACAACAGATTGAACGAGAGCAATTCCCTCAAGAAATTCATGATCGTTATATCGGACATATTAAGGAATTTATCACCCCTCGCTATGTTGATTTCATCGGCAAAGAGATTCAAACTGCTTATCTTGAATCCTATTCAGAATATGGTCAAAATATCTTTGATCGCTATGTAACTTATGCTGACTTCTGGATTCAAGACCAAGAATATCGTGACCCTGATACGGGCGAACTCTTAGACCGTGCAGCATTAAATGCAGATTTAGAAAAAATCGAAAAGCCAGCAGGAATTAGTAACCCAAAAGATTTCCGAAACGAAATCGTCAACTTCGTGCTTCGAGCCAGAGCCAATAACGGTGGTAAAAACCCAGACTGGACTAGCTACGAAAAACTTCGCCGCGTAATCGAAAAGAAAATGTTCTCAAGCACAGAAGAGCTACTACCTGTTATTTCATTCAGTGCCAAATCATCCGCCGAAGAGCAGAAAAAACATGATAATTTTGTCGAACGCATGATTGAACGCGGCTACACTAAAAAGCAAGTCCGTTTGCTATCTGAATGGTATTTACGTGTTAGAAAATCGCAATAAGCTTCTCTCCAATAGGAGCTTTTGTGTGCAATTGCTCCAATTTTACGGTGAAAACCACAGGAGACTATCCATATGACGTACATTATTGATCGTCGTCTTAATAGCAAAAATAAAAGCACGGTAAACCGACAGCGATTCCTTGAGCGTTATAAAAAGCAAATTCGTCAATCCGTATCAGATGCCATTGCCAAGCGTGGGATTACTGATATGGAGCGGGGAGAGAATATTACAATCCCCAAAAAAGATATTTCAGAACCTCGTTTTATGCACGGCAAAGGCGGCGGGAAGCGTAGCATTGTGCATGTTGGCAATAAAGAATTTATTGCAGGCGATAAAATTCCACGCCCTGAAGGTCAAGGCGGTGGCGGCTCAGGTGAAGGGCAAGCCTCGGATACTGGCGAAGGGATGGATGAATTTGTTTTCCAAATATCGCAAAGTGAATTTCTGGAATTTATGTTTGAAGACCTTGCTCTGCCCAATATGGTCAAGCGACAGCTATTAGATAGCGATTTATTTAGCTATCGACGAGTAGGCTTTAGCGAAGTTGGCAACCCCAATCAATTAAATATTGTCCGCTCATTACGCAGTGCACACGGGCGAAAAATTGCATTGGGAGCTAAAAAACGCCGCCGTCGTCGTGAGCTGCGTGAGCAACTTGCTGCTTTTGTTGAGCCGCTAAGTGAAGCCGAGCAAATTCAGAAGCAAGCAATTGAAGAAGAGATTGAAGCATTAACGCGACGCATCAATGCGATTCCCTTTATTGACGATTTTGACCTCAAATATAATCTCACCGTCAAAGTCCCTCAGCCCTCACCCAAAGCAGTTATGTTCTGCATTATGGATGTTTCAGGCTCGATGACGCAGGAAATCAAAGACACGGCAAAACGCTTTTTCTTTTTGCTGTATCTTTTCTTGCAACGTCAATACAAAAAAATTGACGTTGTTTTTCTTCGACATCACACCTCTGCGATGGAAGTCGATGAAGAAACCTTTTTTTACTCACGGGAAACAGGTGGAACAGTAGTCTCCAGTGCCTTGCGATTAATGCACGAAATTATTCAAGAGCGTTATCCTGCAAACCAATGGAATATCTACGGTGCTCAAGCCTCAGATGGTGATAATTGGCAAGGTGATTTGGACAAATGCCAAGAGATTATGAGCCAGTTATTATTACCAGAAGTGCAATATTTCACCTATGTTGAAATCGGCGGGCGTGAAGTACAAAGCCTATGGCATTTATACCATGCCTTGCAAAAAGACTTCTCTGACCGCTTCGCAATTAGCCGAGTCAAAGATAATTCAGAAATATACCCTGTATTCCGTGAGCTATTTCAAAGGCAAACCTCA
>JALWYT010000153.1 GCA_026992705.1 Thiotrichaceae bacterium | reverse complement strand
TGATGGTTTTTTTTTGTTTGTGAGTTTGGGATATTTTAGCTTAGCTGTGGTAGGACTTACAAGATGGGCAAACCTACGAGGTTTCTAAAACCTCGTAGGTTTATTACAAAAGCTCCCCAAGATTTTAAAAACATCGTATATATTTGAAATTTCAACATAAATTAAACCTGACAGGTTTTAAAAACCTGTCAGGTTTGTACTTAACTAAATTGGGTAACACTATAGAGCTTGGAAACGAGTAATCAAAATCTATTTGTGTATATTTGATTGAGAGTACATTTGTGGGTACAATACATACCTAAAATAGAAAAGATGAGGTATTTGTTATGACTGTAAATGTCAGAAAAGATGATACATTAAAGTTTCGCATGGATGCTGTGACGGCAGACTTGATGGAGCGTGCTCGTTCCTATGTGAAATTAGATAAAAGCAAGTTTGTTCGTCATAGTATTCGTGAAAAAGCTGAAGCGATTATAGCAGAGCATGAAAAAACACTCTTTACGCGAGAGGATTGGTATATGTTCTTTGATATGATTGATAATTCGCCAGAACCTACAGAGCGTATGAAGAAGGCGGCGGAAAAATACAAGGATATTACCGCTACCCATGCTATTTGAACATCTTAATCCCAAAAAACATGATCGTAAGAGTTTCGATTGTGGTGTCGAGATTCTTAACCTTTATTTGCAACGCGGTGCTAATCAGGATCAGCGGCGCAGTCTGACCAAAGTTTACGTCTTGGCAGAAGGGAAGCGCGTTGTTGGGTATTATTCAATCAGCGCACATTATGTTGCGCGTGATAACTTGCCGAATGATATTAAGCTAGCCAGTTATAAAGAAGTTCCTTTTTTGCTACTGGGCCGGCTTGCTGTTGATAAGGATTACCAGGGGCATGGCTATGGTGATGCGCTGATTTTCCACGCTTTTAAAACTACATTGGAGGCGGCGGAAAAAGTCGGTATTTTAGGCATGGTTGTTGATGCAAAGAATGAAAAAGCTGTTTCTTTCTACGAAGGATTTGGTTTTAAGCGATTGCAGAATTTTACAAACAGGTTGGTATTGCCGCTTTCGGTGATGAAAACACTGGTTAAATCATAGAAAATTTCATCGGCTGAATAGGTAAAATGAGTTTTTGATGATGTCGATATAATTTTTACCTACAGTTATTGAGAAGTTAAATTGGATATTGGATCATTAGCATGACGCATAAACACACGCAATTGACGAAAAATCTGCTCATCCAAAGCATCTGGAAAAATAATCAATGCCTCACTTTCGCCAGTAACTCTTAAAACAATACATTGAGGATGACTATAGCTGCCAGACGCTATTAGCCGTTCTTCACCTGATTGCAATTTGAGCCTGAGACAGCGCATACTGTAGTCATAGTATAAGATACATCCATAGAGAGGGTGTTTTATTAAGAGCAAATGTTTATGTGAACTGTATTGGCTACTCGCTAGGATTAATAATCCTAGGCACAATTTTACAGCGATGGGTAATGCTAATGGTAACAATAATAACAATGCTCCAGCATGTATTATTATTAAAATTAGGGCAAAACGTTTAGAAAAACGCGGCTCAATACATAGCACCTGAGTAAAATCTGACATATAATATTAACTATAGCTTTTCAGATAAAGATTTTGGCCAAAAACCTCCGAGGTTTTCAAAACCTCGGAGGTTTAGACTTAAATTATTTTTCTGAAATACTATATTCCCTTAGTTTCAAATAAATTGTTTCAGGGAATTTTATCAAAA
>JALWYT010000152.1 GCA_026992705.1 Thiotrichaceae bacterium | reverse complement strand
ACGACCCTAGAAGTATATCAAATCGGAAATCGCACTTGTACTACAACGATTTTTTAAAAACTACAAAAAAATAAATTAAATTAGCCAAAATTTTCTCTTGCTTTTTAGTAAACAAATCTCTACTATAGTCTACCTCTGATGCGGGGTGGAGCAGTCTGGCAGCTCGTCGGGCTCATAACCCGAAGGTCGTAGGTTCAAATCCTGCCCCCGCTACCAATATTAAAAATGAGTTCATTTTTATTGAATTCAGTGATTAAGGAGCCCCATTATGGGGCTTTTTTATTGCCCAAAATATAGTGAAATTGCGTGCAACAGGAATTAGATAACATTATAAGATCAACGGTCAACGGGCTTGGCTATGACATATGGGGCTATGAATACCGCCCACAAGCTGAAAGTGCTCTACTTCGAATCTTTATTGAATCAGAAAATGGCATTAGTATAGATGATTGCTCAATAGTAAGCCGACAATTAGGTGCTGTACTTGATGTTGAAGATATTATTCCTGTTGCCTATATTCTTGAAATTTCATCTCCAGGTATTGATAGAGTTTTATTTGACCCTGAACAATACGCACAATATATCGGTGAAACAGTAAAAATACGCACGCGCCTCCCTATTAATGCTAGAAGAAATTTCAAAGGTGAAATAGTTGCTGTTACTGAAACAGAAGTTATTGTTGAAATTGATAATTTAGACTATGAAATTCCTTTTGAACTTATTGATCGAGCACGTTTACAAATCGATATTAAAATGGGCAAGTTCAAGCAGTAACGGATACCTAAATCAGCCACAAATGATGCTTAGTGAGAAAATAAATCATGAGTAAAGAAATTTTATACGTTGTAGATGCAGTATCTAATGAAAAAAATGTAGATAAAGAAATTATCTTTAGTGCAGTTGAAGCAGCACTAGCTACTGCTACACGTAAAAAATATGGCATGGATATGGACGTAAGAGTTGATATTGACCGCTCTACAGGCAACTATGACAGCTATCGTCGTTGGTTAGTACTAGATGATGAAGATCCAAATTTTGAAAACCCTCAACGACAAATATTATACAGCTATGCAAAACTAAAAAAACCCAATATTGAAGTAGGTGATTATATTGAGGAAGAAATAGAATCGATTGAATTTGGTCGTATTGCAGCACAAACAGCCAAGCAAGTGATTGTACAAAAGGTAAGGGAAGCGGAACGCCAACGTGTTATTGATGCTTATCGTGACCGGATTGGTGAATTAATTATGGGGACGGTGAAACGAATAGACCGCCGTGGTATAGTACTTGACCTCGGTGAAAATGCTGAGGCCTTAATTCCACGTGACGAAATGATACCACGGGAATCCGCTCGTATAGGCGAACGTATGCGAGGCTATTTAAAAGAAATCAAAGAAGAAGGACGCGGACCACGTGTTATTGTCAGTCGCGTGCATCCAAACTTTTTGATTGAATTAATGAAATTGGAAGTCCCTGAAATTGGTCAGGAAATGATTGATATTATGGCAGTTGCCCGTGACCCAGGCTCACGAGCAAAAGTAGCCGTAGTATCGAATGTTCCGAATCTCGATCCTGTTGGTGCCTGTGTTGGTATGCGAGGTTCTCGAATCCAAACGGTGACTGATGAACTAAATAAAGAACGTGTTGATATTATTCTATGGGATGAAAATATCGCTACTTTTGTTATTAAAGCCATGTCTCCCGCTGAAGTTATATCTATTCTTGTTGATGAAGACAAAAAATCAATGGATATTAGTGTTGCAGATGGTAAATTATCACAGGCAATTGGTGTAGGCGGTCAAAATGTTCGTCTAGCCAGTGAATTAACAGGCTGGGAGCTGAATGTCATGTCTGAATCAGAAATGCAAGCCCGTGAAGAAGCTGATCAGAAAAAGACATTGGAGCTATTTATGACCAAACTAGATGTCGATAGAGAAATCGCATCTGCATTAGTTGAAGAAGGCTTTACCAGTATTGATGAAGTTGCCTATGTTCCAGATGAAGAATTTGCAGGTATCGAGGGCTTCGATGAAGAAATCGTTACAGAACTTCGCAATCGAGCACAAACTGCCTTACTAACGATGGCAATAGCAGGTGAAGCAGGTATTCCTGCAGATGATTTAAAGACAATGAATGGTATGGATGATACTTTAGCTTTTGAATTAGCTAAAAAAGGTATCTGTACAATGGAAGATCTAGCAGAATTATCAATTGATGAATTGCTAGAATTTGAAGGAATGACCGAGGAAAAAGCAGGGCAGTTAATTATGACCGCTCGTGCCCCTTGGTTTGCAGAGAATAATGCGGAACAATAAGTTCACAGGAGATTACTCATATGTCAGACATTATGGTAAAAGAATTAGCCAAGCAAATCGGTGCTCCTGTTGAGATATTGCTAACGCAACTACAGGGTGCAGGCATACAAGCCTCAACAGCGGAAGATAAAATTACAACGACTGAAAGATTACAACTGCTTCAATACATGCAGGCAGGGCAAAAAATTGCTACGGCATCAAAAAGCTCAAAACTTGGACTTAAAAAGAAAAGCGTACTAAAAGTCTCGGGTTCGCGTGGTGAAAAGACAGGAAAGACCGTTAATGTTGCTGTACGTCGTAAAAAAGGTCTATTAAAAAAAGCGGCGATCACGACCACAACTTCAGCAGAAGAAGTTAAGGAAGAAAAAAATGTTACTATTAGCCGCTCCGAACAACTTGCAAAGCAACTTGAAGCAGAACGTAAAGCACGTGAAGCTGCCAGTAAGGCTGCACAAAAACGAGCAAAAAAAGAAACTAAATCACAAGCTAATGTGACAGAAAAAGCAATAAAGCAAGAAACTACACCTACAACAGAATGCAGTGCTGAACCTGAACCCCAGCATACAGCTATAACGAATAAAACAACAGCTACTACTACAAAGCAACAGGATCAAACCAGTGCACCTAAAACTACTGCGACTAAAACAGAAAAAAGACCTGAAGAAAAACCTAGCAATGATAATATAATAAAACAGGTAGAAAATACGGAACCACCTCAGGAGCAAATAAAAACAGAAAACACCCCTGTAGTAACAGAAACAAAAACAGAGAAAACACCCTATTTAAGCGGTAAAGAACAGCGTGATGCCGTTGCAGCAAAGGCAAGAGCTGAAGCAGAATTAATGTTTAAGCGTCGCCCTTCTCGCAAAGCAAATAAACCAGTAGAAAAGCCTGAAGCAGAAAATAAAAAAGAGCAAGATAAACACGATCATACCACTCAAGATAAAGCGAAGAAAAAAGGACCTAAACGTTTACGTAATGCAATCAATGATGGTAATGAGTTACACTTATCAAAAGATAAAAAATCTTCAAATAAACGTAAAACCAAAAAAGTCAAACATAATCAGCCAGAAGTGAACATTGATGTTAGCAAACATAAATTTGAAAAACCAACGGCTCCTGTTGTGCGTGAAGTTGAAATCCCAGAAAGCATCATTGTTGGTGATTTAGCCAAAGAATTAAAAGTGCAAGGGGTAGAAGTCATTAAAACCATGATGAGCATGGGCGTAATGGCAACCATCAACCAAACTTTAGACCAAGATACCGCTATTCTTGTCGTAGAAGAAATGGGGCATAAAGCAATCCCCATGGTTGAGGAAGATGATGAAACCCTTGTTGCTCAGCTAATAGAAGATGACAAGGAATACGAATTATTACCTCGTCCGCCGGTAGTAACCATTATGGGGCATGTCGATCATGGTAAAACCTCATTATTGGATTACATCCGTAAAAGTCGTGTTACTGCAGGTGAAGCAGGAGGCATTACCCAACATATTGGGGCATATCATGTAAAAACACCTACTGGCGTAATTACATTCTTAGACACTCCAGGTCATGCCGCTTTCTCAGCCATGCGTGCTCGTGGCACCAATGCAACCGATATTGCTATTTTAGTTGTTGCTGCAGACGATGGTGTGATGCCACAAACTCAAGAATCTATTCAACATGCCCGTAATGCTGATGTACCATTAATTGTTGCAATCAATAAAATAGATAAAGAAACCGCTGACCCAGAGCGTGTTAAAAATGAACTCAGTCAACATGAAGTTATTCCTGATGACTGGGGGGGGGATGATGTATTCGTTAATGTCTCTGCACATACAGGCGAGGGCATTGATGAATTATTAGAATCTATTTTATTAGTCTCCGAAGTACTAGAGCTAAAAGCACCTGTTGAAGGACCAGCAAAAGGAATCGTCGTTGAAGCAAGCATCGAAAAAGGTCGCGGTGCAGTTGCGACAGTATTGGTTAAATCAGGCACACTGAAAAAAGGTGACTTTGTTTTAAGCGGTAAAGAATACGGTCGAGTCAGAGCCTTATTCAATGAATTTGGTAAACAAGTTGATAGTGCAGGACCATCAATCCCTGTATCAGTGCTTGGTTTATCAGGTGCTCCCAATGCAGGTGATGAATTATTAGTTGTTTCTGATGAGCGTAAAGCCAAAGAAATCGCTGAATCTCGTCGTCAACATGAAAAAGATTCCTTATTTGCCGCTCAACAAGCCGCAAAACTTGATGCCATGTTCTCTAAAATGAAAGATGGGGAAAAACTAGAAGTCTCAATACTTATCAAAGCCGATGTCCAAGGCAGTGTTGAAGCGTTACGTAGTGCATTAACTGAATTATCAACCGATGAAGTCGCTGTTAAAATTGTGGGTTCAGGTGTTGGTGGCTTTAGTGAAACCGATGTCAACCTTGCGATTGCGGCAGGTGCAGTCATGATTGGCTTTAATGTTCGAGCTGATGCGGCTGCAAAACGTATTGCCTCTGAAGCTGGTGCTGAAATTCGTTATTACAGTGTGATCTATGAAGTTATTGATGATGTTCGTGATGCTATGTCAGGTATGTTAGCTCCTGAGCTTCGAGAAAAATTTGTTGGTCTAGCTGAAGTAAAAGAAGTCTTCCGCTCATCCAGCTTTGGTGCTGCCGCAGGTTGCTTAGTGCTTGACGGTGCAGTGCGTCAAGGTCTACCAATTCGTGTATTGCGTGATAATGTCGTTGTCTTTGAAGGCGAGCTAGAATCCCTACGCCGTCACAAAGACATTGTGAATGAGGTCGTAAGCGGTACCGAATGTGGTATTGCCGTTAAGAATTACAACGATGTCAAAGTCGGCGACCAAATTGAGTGCTTTGAACGCAAAGAAGTTCGCAGAAAGATATAGATTGCTACACCATGCCTTACGAATATTCCAGAACAGACCGAGTATCACAGCAAATTTTGCGTGATCTCTCGATGATTATCCGTAATAACATGAAAGACCCGCGTGTGGGCATGGTGACACTGCTCGACGCAGAGGTAAGCCGTGATTTTTCTCATGCGAAAATTTATTTCGACACCTTAAACGAAGATCAGGCAAAAGAAGCCGAAGATGCTTTAAACCATGCGGCTGGATTTTTGCGACGTGAACTCGGTCACGGTTTGCGTTTACGCACTACGCCAGCGTTAAAGTTTATCTATGACGACACGCAAATTCGCGGCAATCAACTATCTGAACTTATCGACAAAGCAATAGAAAGTGACAAGAAATCATAGTGGCTAGACGAAAAAAAGGGCTACCTATCAATGGTATTCTGCTCCTTGATAAACAAGCAGGTTTCAGCTCAAACTCCTCACTACAAAAAGCCAAACGCTTATTTAATGCTCAAAAAGCAGGGCATACCGGCAGCCTTGACCCACTTGCAACAGGCATGTTGCCAATTTGTTTTGGTGAAGCGACAAAAATATCCGCCTTTTTACTAGAATCTGACAAATGCTATCAAACCACAGTTCAGCTTGGTAAAACCACCACCACCGCCGATGCAGAAGGTGACATACTGCAAGAGCGTGAAATTCCAGAGCTTAATCAAGAAAAAATTCAGCATGTTTTACAGCAATTTACCGGCAATATTTCGCAAATCCCGCCCATGTATTCCGCCTTAAAAAAAGATGGAACACCGCTGTATAAATTAGCCAGAAAAGGTGAAACCGTTGAACGAAAAGCCCGCCAAGTAACTATTCATGAGTTAAAACTCATTAACTTCACTGCTAATAGCCTGACGCTCGATGTGAAATGCAGCAAAGGCACTTATATCCGCAGTTTGGTCGAAGACATTGGCGAAGCTCTTGACTGCGGAGCCTATGTAAAAACTCTCAGACGTACCGCTGTTTCGCCGTTTGAAGCATACGAGATGTTTAATTTTCATCAACTTGACGCCATGCAAGAAATGGCAAGCCTCGATGAATGCCTACTCCCTATTGATGCAGGATTAAAACACTGGAAGCCCATTACCATCAGCAATAAAGATGCAGACTACTTCAAAATGGGAAGAACCATAAAAGTCGATTTACAAAATAGTGATAAAAATTTGCGGGTATATGCCGAAAACGGGGCTTTTCTCGGCATTGGTTACATCAAACACCCTTATAGCCTCGCTCCTAAGCGGATTATACAATAATGGAGACATTAGCTTAACAACGTAGTAATATCATAAATAGTTACAAAATAATTACTATCATGACTAACAATCCAATCTCTACAGTGATAAAATTATTCATTTTACCATGCTTCAATTAAGGAAGCTTTAGTTAAGTTAGATCAAATTTTCTAAGAGGCAAACGACTCTGACTTAACTTCTTGGTAGATTTATCGAGTCGTAGGATGTCAAGAGCAGTTGGCTCAAAATGTTCTATGGTATTTTTAACCGTGTACTAAATTACACACAATCTGGAGCTTAGGACGAATGTCTCTGAATGCAGAAACTAAGGCGAAAATCATAGCTGAATATCGCCGCTCAGAAACTGATACCGGGTCGCCGGAGGTACAAGTTGCGTTATTAACAACCAACATCAAACACCTTACCGAGCATTTCAAAAAACACATCCACGACCATCATTCACGTCGTGGCTTACTAAAAATGGTAAACCAACGCCGTAAATTGTTGGATTACCTTAATGGTAAAGACTCAGAGCGATATAAAGTGCTTATCAAGCGTTTAGGTTTACGTCGTTAATACGGTTTTAATAAAGGAAACCCTGATTTATACATGAGTCTCCTAACCCTAAAAACACCGCATTTATGCGGTGTTTTTGTATAACCCCCCACGCAGGAAGGTTGTTGAAAAGCTCTTATAGCATTGAGATTTTTTCAACAGCCTGCCGGTGGAATGTTGAGAAAATATAACTACTTAGTTTATATGCAAACTAGTCAGTGATTGCTATTTACTTAGACGAAGTAGTTACGAAAAAATATAGGTAAACAATGTCAAAAGTAACAAAATCATTTAAATATGGCGGTCGTACCGTCACTCTTGAAACAGGTGAAATTGCACGTCAAGCATCAGCAACCGTTATGATCAATGTGGATGATACGGTTGTAATGGTTGCTGTTACAGGTAAACAAAACACTGATGAAGTGCGTGATTTCTTCCCTTTAACGGTAAATTATATTGAAAAGTTTTACGCAGCAGGTCGTATTCCGGGAAGTTTTTTCAAACGCGAAGGTCGCCCATCGGAAAACGAAACCCTCACTGCACGTTTAATGGATCGTCCTATTCGTCCATTATTCCCTAAGGGCTTCAATAATGATGTACAAATTATTGCAACCGTCGTTTCAAGTAACCCAGAAGTTGATCCTGAAATCGTTGCGATGATTGGTTCCTCTGCGGCACTTTCAATTTCAGGTATGCCATTTAAAGGACCTATTGGTGCAGCTCGTATTGGCTATAAAAATGGTGAATATATACTTAATCCAAGTACTTCTGACATCGAAAGTTCTGAATTAGATCTTGTGGTTGCAGGCACAAAAGATGCAGTATTAATGGTTGAATCAGAGGCTAAGGGCTTATCCGAAGAAGCCATGCTCGGTGCGGTTATGTTTGGACATGAGTCGATGCAAACTGTGATTCATGCCATCAATGAGTTCAAAGAAGAAGTTAATAATGAACCTTGGGACTGGACACCTCCAGAGGAAAATGAAGAATTAGTTAAAGCTGTATTTGACCTCTGTGAAGAAAAACTAACCGCTGCATTCAAAATCACTGAAAAACTAGAGCGTTTAGACACCATAAGCAGCATCAAAAAAGCCATGAAAGAAGAGCTAATGACCGAAGAAACGGGGTATAGCGAAATAGAACTTGAAGTGGCATTTGAAAAATGTGAAAAGAAAGTTGTGCGTGGCAGTATCTTAGCGGGTAATCCTCGTATTGATGGTCGTGATAATAAAACCGTTCGACCAATTACTATCCGTACGGGGGTACTTCCACGCACTCATGGTTCAGCACTGTTTACTCGTGGTGAAACTCAAGCCCTTGTTATAACAACACTGGGTACAGAACGTGAGGCACAAAAAATTGATGCCTTAGATGGAGAAGAGAAGGATCATTTTCTATTTCATTATAACTTTCCTCCGTATTGTGTTGGTGAAACAGGTATGGTTGGCTCACCAAAGCGTCGTGAAATTGGTCACGGTCGCCTAGCTAAACGCGGTGTACTTGCTGTTATGCCTAGTGTTGAAGAATTTCCATACACCATTCGTTGTGTTTCAGAAATCACTGAATCTAACGGCTCAAGCTCAATGGCAAGCGTCTGTGGTAGCTCACTTTCATTGATGGATGCTGGTGTACCACTAAAAGCACCTGTCGCTGGTGTTGCAATGGGGCTAATCAAAGAAGGTGATGACTTTGCTGTATTAACTGATATCTTAGGTGATGAAGATCACCTTGGTGATATGGACTTTAAAGTTGCAGGAACTGCAGATGGTATCAATGCCTTACAAATGGACATTAAGATTGATGGTATTACTCGTGAGATTATGGAGATTGCCCTAGAACAAGCAAAAAAAGCTCGTTTACATATTCTTGAAGAAATGGGCAAAGTTATTAACGAGCCTAATGCAGAACTTTCTGACTATGCCCCTCGCTATGTCACTATGAAAATTAACCCTGAAAAAGTCCGTGAGGTTATTGGTAAAGGCGGTGAGACTATTCGATCAATTACTGAACAAACTAATGCAACGGTTGATTTAGATGATAAAGGTAATATCAAAATTGCAGCGGTTAATGCTGCTGATGCTCATGCAGCAAAAGCGATGATTGAAGAAATTACCGCAGATGTTGAGGTTAATAAAATTTATGATGGTAAAGTTGCTAGAATCATGGACTTTGGTGCATTTGTCACCATCCTACCAGGGAAAGATGGTCTATTACATATTTCCCAAATTAGCAAAGAACGTGTTGAGAAGGTTACAGATTATCTCAAGGAAGGTGATAATGTTCGTGTAAAAGTTACAGAAATTGATCGTCAAGGTCGTATGCGTTTAAGTGTAACAGCGATTCAAGAGGGTGAATAAACACACAATATACATCATATTAAGGTAACACAAAAAGGGCTTCTTCTTATTGGAAGCCTTTTCTGAATCGTTGACAAGCTACCCATAAATCATTCGTTACACGACCTCTCATACTCTCTAATATCGCATCTAAACAAGTTTTAAACTCGTATTCAAACTTAAATTCATTTTAATCCCTCCAAAATAGTGGTAATAGTATGAAATCATGTATTATCAACAGTGTTACAACAAAATAATAAATACAGCCAGAATACCAAAAATATTTCCAAAGGATTCAGATAAATTAATGACTGACTGTGACGAGCTACTAGCACGATGTGCTCAACATGACGCAACGGCGTTTAAAAAACTTTATGAAATAACTTCACCACGCATGTATGCCTTGTGTATTCATATGCTCAAACATAAAAGTTTAGCAGAAGATGTCTTACAAGAAGCTTATATGAAAATTTGGAGTAATGCCCATCATTTTATACCCACTAAAGGAAGAGCTGTAACATGGATAACAATAATTGTCAGAAATGAAACACTTGATAAACTACGCAGTCTACAATCTCGTCCTGTTGAAATAGAGGTTGTATATGAGGGTATTGAATTTGCAAGTGAAGCTTTAGAACCCGATCAATTTAGTAGTCTAAGTGAGGATACCATCAAATTAATGCACTGTTTAAGTTACTTAAAACCTGAACAAAAGGAATGTATTTTAATGTCATTCTACTATGGTCATACTCATGAAGAAATGTCCAAACAATTAAACAAGCCATTGGGGACAGTTAAAGCATGGATACGTCGTGGCTTAAAAAGGTTAAGACTATGTCTGAAATAAAAAAACTACAACGCTATCAAGACCCTGAATTATTCGAACGTTTAGCAATGGAATATGCAATTGGCATGATGCACGGTAGAGCGAGATTACGTTTTGAACAGCTTATGGAACAACATCTCTATCTAAGAGCAACAACAGAAGCCTATGAAAAGCAATTTGCCAGTCTCGCTGAATTATTACCTAACAAACAACCTAATAAACGAGTATGGAAGAAACTTGAAAAGGAAATAAAGCAAGAAAAAAAAATACAACAACAGCCTAATAATTCATACTGGCAATCTCTAAAACTCAAATTTATAGGGATGATTACAGCCTCAATTATTGCTTTAAGTGTTGTATTGTTCCCTTCATCTTCTGTACAAGCTTACGTTGCGATATTAGAAACAGAACAACATCAACCTATCGCGATGGCAATGGTTAAACCCAATGATGGTATCCATATCCAATTAATACAAACACTTAAAATTGATGACAATATGGAATTAAAGTTATGGTGTTTACCTAAGAAAAAAAACAAACCACCGATATTGATGGGAACACTCCATAAATCCACTACCTCCACAATAAAAATTGATAAAAAAATGTGGAAAAAACTAGCAAGTGTTAAAAGCTTTGCAATTAGTATAGAACATAAAGACAATAAAAAACTCGATAAGCCTCAAGGAAAAATACTCTACCAAGGTGACTTAAAGGTTATGATAGATAATTAACAATGTTCAAAACAAAATATCAATAGTTAGAGCTATTTGCTTATCAGAGTGATAAACCTCTAAAGTTAACGGTTAGGATTTCTATCAATGAAGATGAGGGATAAAGAAGCAGCGTTAGCCTCCAGAGAATGGAAGCACTGGTCTAAATACTGGCACATCTATCTTATTGTGTTTGGTCTTGCTGCCCTATTTTTTATATCAGTGACTGATACCGAAATATTTATAATAACAATTATTGGTATTATAGCAGGAATTTCAGTGTTTCTTCGTGAATTGTCAATTATACACGGGCGACAAATATACAGCTTCATTGCTGCTCTAGGTGTTATGTTGCCAATTATAGTATTAGCCCCAAGAATAAAGGATAGTGGTAATATCTGGGATCTGTTGTTATGGGTATCAATTGTTGGTGCAACCATTGCCCTATTACATGGAGTTATTAGTAAATATATGCATCCTAACAATAGGATACAAGGGATGTTGTCGGTATCACGCCATCGCCCCTGAGCCTCGCGTACTCAATATTTTAGGAAGCATAGGAAAGAAATACACAATTAAACACTTATAAGTACCAAAACCATCGCCTCAACGATTTCAATACTTGCTCCTAGTGTATCCCCTGTTATTCCAGCAATTTGCTTCATCATCATATAGTTAAGTAATAGTAAGCTGATAATAGTGATAATCAATGCCCAAGGGGATAAAAAGAATAGGATAATTCCCAAACTAATCAGCACGGCGAAACTATGGTCAAATGGTAAGTTCTGCTTCATTAAATATGCAATCCCCTCAGGTTTAGCCGAGGGTAAAAATAAGAGCAGAGCCAATACGCTCCAACGGGCAAGGATTGGGGCAAAAAAGAGCGTTCCCCAGCTTGATTGTTCAATAAGCGTTGCAAGAGCGGCAACTTTTAGCATCAGTAGCAATACAATAGCAGCGACACCCGCCGTGCCTGAGCGTGGGTCTTTCATAATGCTAAAAATCCGCTCTTTGTTGCCATGCCCACCTAACCACGCATCAGCACTATCGGCTAAGCCATCTAAATGCAAGGCTCCGGTGATTAATACCCAAGCCGTGCAAATAATAACGGCAGCTAGCAAAGCAGATGAATTGGCAAACAACCACGCGAGCAAGCTAAGTATGCAGCCAATTAGTAAGCCCACCGCAGGGTAATAAAGTAGCGAACGCCCTACGGCTTTATCAGTAAACTGTTTTGATGGCGGCACAGGCAAGCGTGTTAGGAAGCTTTGAGCAATCCAATAATAGTGTAAATGTGTTTGTAGCGAGGAGTTTGCCATGTGATTAGCCGTGTGAGATTAAGCTTGCCCAATCGCCTGTTTCATCATGATGAATTCGGATACGACTTAAACAGGCATAGCCAACATCAATTCTAAACAGGTTTTCTTCCTGCATACCTAGAATTTTCATCAAAATAATACGAATGACCCCTGCATGAGTGCTTATTAATAAGGTCTGACTTTTGTATTCATCAATTAATTCTTGCCAACATTCTAAAACTCGATAACGAAAATGCTGAAAAGACTCACCATTAGGCGGCGTAACCTGTGTTGGGTTATTCCACCAAGCGTTTAATAAGCCATGATTATTCGCCAATATTTCATCAGGCGACAAGCCTTCCCAATCGCCAAAATGGATTTCCTGTAAGCGTGTTCGCGTGTCATAAGGAAGCTGATGCTGCTCGGCTAGTTGCTTGGCAAAATTAGCACATCGCTTAAGCGGTGAGCTGATAATAAAATCCCAGCCTTTAAAATCTGCTACCGCTGCTTGCATCTGCTGTTTTCCTGTTTCACTTAGAGCAACATCTGTTGAGCCACGAAACACATCTTCGCCATCAACTTGTCCATGGCGAAGTAAATCAATAATCGTTGTGGTCACGCTTTTTCGGACACTCCAGCCTCAGTAAATGTTGCCATATTATTATGCAATGCAATGGCTTGCTGAATAATCGCAATCGCCGTCGCTGCACCGCTGCCTTCCCCTAGTCGCATATTCAAATTAAGAATAGCCTGAGCTTGCAATACCTCAAGTAAAATTCTATGCCCCTGCTCCGCCGATGTATGAGCAAACAACATCCAATTTTGCACATCTTTATTGATATGAATTGCCTGCAAAGCGGCTGCCGTGCTGATAAATCCATCAACAATAATCGGAACGCCTAATTGAGCACATCGCAGATAAGCCCCCACCATCGCCGCAATCTCAAAGCCTCCGACAGCCTGCAATACTGCAAACTTATCCTCAGAATCTAATGAATGATGCAATGCTAATGCCTGCTCAATAACCCCTGCTTTGTGCTGTATGCCAGCATTATCCAAGCCTGTTCCTGCACCTGTTAATTGCTGTGGGCTTTTGTTGAGCAATAAACAAGCCATCGCCGTTGCAGAGGAAGTATTCGCAATGCCCATTTCACCGGCAACAAAACAATCGCTTTCACTCGCTCGCTGAGCTGCCTCTGCCCCTGCTTGTAAGGCTATATCTAATTCATCACGTGACATTGCTGACTGTTTAGCAAAATTAGCTGTACCATTGCCTGCTCGGTGCGAAATCACTCCATCCATTTCAGCAAAATCTTTTACACCAACATCAATAATTTCAAACGTCGCTTGACAATAATCCGCCAAGACACTAATTGCCGCTCCACCTCGCACAAAATTCTTAACCATCTCCGCCGTAACCACCTGCGGAAATGCCGACACCCCTTCATCTGCAACGCCATGATCAGCCGCAAACACACTGATATGAACCTTATCCAGCTTTGGTTTTACTGTGCCTTGCATTTGAGCAAAATGTACCGCAATATCTTCTAACTGACCCAATGCCTTAGGCGGCTTAGTCAGCACCGCTTGATGAGCCAACGCCTGTTCATAAATAGCACTATCCAATGGCTTAACCGCTAAATCTAACCAGTCATTCATAAAAATATCCTTATTTCAGCCAATATAATAAACCGCTTATTCTGACAGTTTTACAAATAATTTAGAATTCCTTTTTCAAGCTAGGCTGATACGGTAATCTACAACTTAAAATGAATGAGTAATAGTAGATTAATGCCGTGTTTAATCATAAATAAAATTTTTAATACACAGCTTTTATCTTACTCTACTATCATTAGCATTAGTAATGCTGAAATAATTTGTTTTTTTAGTTAGCACAATAAATAGCTATTGCAAATTTGTCCAAGCTTAACTAGATTAGCAACTTTTAAGGAATCTTTAATCAAGAAACTCCTCCTGACTTAAAATAAAATACTTCCTTAACTTTCTTGCTAACCAAATAAGAAAATAAAATTATGTCTGACACTATTTCTTCCCTGTCATTAAAAGACTTGCAAAAGGGTATCGTGGATGGTGATTTTTCCTGTATGGAGGTCACTGAGCATTACCTTGAGCGTATTGCAAAGCACGATTCTGCACTGAATTCCTATCTCACGGTTACTAAAGACGAGGCTATTGTTCAAGCGACGCAGGCGGATAATGCGATTCGTTCGGGTGAGATAAAAAGCCCATTGGCGGGTATTCCGTATGCTTTAAAAGATTTATTCTGCACCAAAGGCATTCGCACCACAGCTGCATCGAAAATATTGGATAATTTTATCTCGCCTTATGATGCAACCGTGCAGGTGAAATTACAGAATGCGGGCGGGGTACTGCTGGGTAAAAATAATATGGATGAGTTTGCAATGGGCTCATCCAATGAAAACAGTGCCTATGGCAATGTGCAAAACCCTTGGGATTTAAGTCGTGTACCGGGGGGGAGTTCAGGCGGTGGGGCAGCTTGTGTGGCGGCTCGTTTAGCTTCATTTGCACTAGGTAGTGATACGGGTGGCTCTATCCGTCAACCGGCTTCTTTTACAGGGATTACAGGCATTAAACCTACTTACGGGCGAATTTCTCGCTTTGGCATGATTGCCTTTGCCTCCAGCCTCGACCAATGCGGTCCGATGACTCGTAGTGCTGAAGATGCGGCATTGGTTCTGCAAACCCTTGCAGGCGTTGATGCTAATGATTCAACCTCTGCCGACGAGCCTATTCCTGATTACTCCGCAACGCTTGATAACTCGTTGGAGGGTTTAACCATCGGCTTGCCAAAATCCTTTTTTGCAGATGGCTTAAACCAAGCGGTTGCTGAGTCAATTGATAAAGCTATTGATCAATATAAAAAGCTCGGAGCTAATATTAAGGAGATTGAGCTGCCTCATAGCGACCTTGCCGTTGCCTCTTATTATGTCATCGCCTCTGCCGAATGCTCGACGAATTTATCGCGTTTTGATGGTGTGCGTTATGGTTATCGCTGTGAAAATCCTAAAGATTTATTGGATTTATATGAACGCACTCGCTGGGAAGGCTTTGGCGAAGAAGTTAAGCGTCGTATTATCGTCGGAACCTATGCCTTATCCGCAGGTTACTACGATGCCTATTATCGCAAGGCACAAAAAATCCGCCGTTTGATTAAGCAAGATTTCCAAGACGCCTTTAAAGAAGTGGATGTAATTATGGCTCCTGTTGCACCGAATACTGCCTTTAAATTAGGTGAAATGGTGGATGATCAAGTATCCATGTATTTAGCGGATTTATACACCATCCCCGTGAGTTTGGCGGGCTTACCCGGTATGTCGATTCCCATTGAGCAGGCGAATGGTATGCCCGTCGGCTTGCAAATTATTGGCAATTATTTTGATGAAGCTCGTTTGCTGAATGTCGCTCACCAATATCAGCTTAATACAGATCATCATCTTCAAACACCAGAACAATTCAAATAAGGAGTCGAACGATGGCATGGGATGTCGTGATTGGACTTGAGATTCATACTCAACTCGCCACAAAATCAAAAATCTTTTCAACGGCTCCAACCGCTTACGGTGCAGAGCCTAATACACAGGCAAACTTGGTTGATTTAGCCATGCCCGGCACATTGCCTGTACTCAATGAAAAAGTCATGGAGCTAGCGGTTAAATTTGGCTTGGCGATTAACGCAGAAATCGGCTTAACCTCCGTTTTTGACCGTAAAAACTATTTCTACCCTGATTCACCAAAGGCGTACCAAACAACTCAAATGGACTACCCCATTGTTATGGGTGGATATTTGGATATTGATTTGGACGACGGCACGACCAAGCGAATTAATATTACTCGTGCTCATTTGGAAGAAGATGCAGGTAAATCGGTACATGGCGAATTCGCGGGGCAGTCAGGCATTGACTTAAACCGAGCAGGTACACCTTTGCTAGAAATTGTCTCTGAGCCAGAATTAAAGTCCGCCAAAGAAGCAGCGGCTTATATGCGAAAAATGCACGCCTTAGTTCGCTATATCGGTATCTCTGATGGCAATATGCAGGAAGGTTCATTCCGTTGCGATGCCAATGTGTCAATTCGTCCTGTCGGGCAAAAAGAATTTGGCACACGAGCTGAGATTAAAAACCTCAATTCATTTAAGTTTATCGAGCAGGCAATTAATTATGAAATCGAGCGACAAGCCTATGTGCTGGAATCAGGCGGTACGCTAGTTCAAGAAACTCGTTTATTCGATGCTGAAAAAGGCGAAACTCGCTCCATGCGATCAAAGGAAGAAGCCAATGACTACCGCTACTTCCCCTGCCCTGATTTATTACCCGTAGTCATTACGCAGGAGTTTGTTGATGATATTGCCAGCAAAATGCCTGAATTGCCTGATGCCAAAAAACAACGCTTTATTGATGAGCTAGGCTTGCCCGCTAGCGATGCAGCGGTATTAACTTCTAGCCGTGAATTAGCGGAATATTTTGAAACCGTTGTCGAGCATTGTGGAGAAGCCAAGCTCGCCGCAAACTGGGTAACGGGTAATTTATCCGCCAAGCTCAATCAAGAAGGTATTACGGTAACAGAAGCAAGCGTTACGGCTGAAATGTTAGCCGATGTTATTAAACGCATCACTGATAACACCATCTCAGGCAAAATCGCCAAAGAAGTTTTTGAAGCCATGTGGAATGGTGAAGGTAGCTGTGATGAAGTGATTGAAAAGAAAGGCTTAAAACAAATCACCGACGATAGTGCTATTGAAGCCATGATTGATGAAGTTATTGCCAATAGCCCAAATCAATTGGAGCAATACCGCAACGGCAAAGACAAGCTATTTGGCTACTTTGTCGGGCAAGTCATGAAAGCCTCACGCGGCAAGGCTAACCCTGCACAGGTTAATCAATTGCTTAAAGAAAAATTAAATGGCTAAGGATAAAAAATTATGTCAATTATTGATCGAGAAGAAGTCGTAAAAGTTGCCCACCTTGCCCGTATCGCTATTACGGACGAGAAAGTGGATGAATACACACAAAATATTTCCCACATCCTAGAAATGGTCAAAAAAATGGATGAAGCCGATGTAGAAGGTGTAGAACCACTTGCCAATCCATTAGACACTACCTTACGAATGCGTCCCGATGAACCCAATACAGATATTGATCGTGATGCCTACCAAGCCATTGCACCTGAAACAGACAAAGGCTTTTATTTAGTGCCTAAAGTTATTGAGTAATTTATTCTGCTTTAACCAACCGAATATACGTCACCTCTGGTGGGCAGTTATGCCTAAGTGGAACTCCCGTTGAGCCAATGCCACGGCTGGTATAAACCCATGATTGATTAACGCGGTGTAAGCCTTTCACATATTTTTTCCCTAGATGAGCCTTTACAAAACTGCGTCCGTTATTGGTGACTACTTGCCCACCGCCGTGTGTATGCCCTGATAGCTGTAGGGAAATGCGGGTATCATCTGCATACCAATCAATCATATCGGGTTCGTGAGCAAGTAGGATGGTAGGTGTGTCATCACCCGGGTGGTCTTGCATGGTTTTTTTAATATCAGGCTTGCCTTTCCAGCCGTCATCAATTCCTGCAAGATAGAGTTTTGCATTGCCAACTTTAATAATAAAACTGCTATTAATAAGAACAGGAATGCCGTGTTGGTGAAAAACTTCGCGGATAAATTCAGGATCTGTTTCTACATCATGGTTTCCCATACAGGCGAATACGCCATACTTTGCATCTAGCATAGATAAGACAGGGGCGAGATCAAGAATATCGTCTTCATCGTGCCAAACATAATCCCCCGTGAGTACCACTAAATCAGGGAAAAGTAAGTTGGATTTTACGACTGCACGCTCAATTAATTCAATTTGAGTAAAGGGGCGTAGGTGCATATCCGTTAATTGCACAATAGTAAAACCGTCTAAGTCGTCAGCGAGGTTTGTTATTGGTACATCAATTTTTTCGACGGTTAATTGGCGTAGCTGATTACGGCGATCATTAAATTTTTCGTCATGAAAATATTTCAATCTGCCAATATGGTTTAATACCCGTTGAGTTTTCTTTTTATGTTTTTTTATCATTGGGGCTAGGTTATTCATCAGTATTTGGATTACATGCCGTTTTTATAATCAGGATTGAATGTAACACCTGAATCACGGACTTGTTTAAGTGCTGTTGCATATTCTTTGAGGATTTTTAGGCTAAATAAAATTCGACCACGAAAATAAGCATCGGCATCAGGATTATTATCATTGGGGTCACTATTTAAAACCGATTCGACATTGCGAATAATAATTTGTTCAGGAATATAGCAGATTCGGTTGTTTTTGTAGCTACTCATTCGTAATTCAGCAATGGGATAGGCTCCACCATCAGCCGATGATACCGCAACTAACATTGCTGGTTTATGAGCAAGCTCACCTTTACTCCACATCAGGAAGAAGTTTTTCAATGCAGAAGGGGCTTGACCATGATATTCAGGAGAAATAATAACAAAGGCATCACTGTTTGCCAGTGTCTCAGAAATAGGGTTAAGAATATCAAGCCAGTGTTGTTCTTCATTCCAAATGCCCTCATCCCATAGCGGTATTGGGTTACCTGATAAATCAAGTATCTCGGCACTGTTGCACAGCTTTTTATCCAAAAGCTCCTGCTCAATATATTTAGCGACTTTCATACTTTGAGATGGCTTGCGGTGACTACCGCTTATAATGCTTACTTTCATCGTTAGTTTCTTTTATAAACACAAAAAAGCCGAGCATAATGCTCGGCTTTTGTAAGATCAAATGCAACTACTTTCATTAAGTCAAAAAGACAACTCATCATAGCTTCTATGGAGTACAATGTAACGCGGGGAATACGCCACTAAAAATAAAACCAAGTGATAAAACTATTCCACGAATGTTTCATGCAAACTCAAGCTATTATTGTTAGATATACATCGAAATATCAGCCTCACCAGCGAACTCGAAAAATCGCGCTGCACCAGCAAATTCTAGACCGTCGATAAAGTCAGAATGATCAAATTCAAATAACTCAACGGTCATTTGACAAGCAATCATTTTTACGTCGGCTTCAACACATAAATCGCGGAGCTCTTCTAATGGAGCAACGCCTTTAGATGCCATTTTCTTCTTCATCATAGTCGTCATCATGGCTTGCATACCAGGTAGAGCCTGCATTAAAACAGGAACAGGCATTGGCATTGGCATACCTGGGTTACCTAAAGAGCTAATTTGTAGATCAAGCTTCTTTTCAACTAACTTAAGTCCATAGAAAGTAAAGAAGATTTCAACATCATACATTAATGCAGATGCCGTTGATGCAAGAATAAATGGAGGATAAGCCCAATCAAGTGTTCCTTTTGTGGCGATAATCGCAAGTTTCTTCATAATTTCAGTCTCTTAATATATGGTTTAGTGTAGAATAAAGACCTGTATTCCATGTATTCAACCTTTATATTAGGTTAAAAAATAAGGTCTATAAATATAATCCTATCCGAATATTACCAGAAAGTGAATTAATAGTCTTGTTACCGATTTGTCCCCTGAAAATTATGCAACAGCAGCTTCAGGACGAGTAATAGGAAAACCTGCTTGATACCAACGCATAATGCCACCTTGTAGATTAAGTGCATCAATATCTGCATGTTGTTTAGCATACATACATGCTTGAGCAGAACGAGCACCTGTTCTACAATAAAAAACGATTGTTTCATCTTTTGGTAAATCATTCAAACGCATTGGCAATGTATGCAAAGGTAAGAACTCTCCACCTTCAATGATTCCTTGATTAAACTCCCCCGCAGAACGTACATCAATTAAGTGAACTTTTTCACCCGAATCTAGCATTTTTTTTAAGTTTACAGGGTCAATTTCCTTAACTCCAAACATATTAACATACCCTTATATAATATTAGCGATTACTTATATTCTAATTAACCATGTAATTAAGTCAAGTATTAATAGTGAGATATAGTCATTCTACACTGAAAATGGTTGATTTTAGTCGATGCATTGGTTTGATAACACAGTTACACTGTAAATAATGGTACCCTTTTATCTGGTCAATAACTCCTATTTTTGTTAACAATTTTATTGGCAATATAAAAAATTGTAGATTTAAAGCTCATAAACTATAACTTATTTATAG
>JALWYT010000151.1 GCA_026992705.1 Thiotrichaceae bacterium | reverse complement strand
CCACTAAAGCCTAATTGTAATGCCCGTTCTGGAGAAACGACACCAATACCAACTGTGCGTTGTTTCCAAATCCGATTATCGGTTAATAGCGTTTCATATTCATCAACATAAGTTGGAAAACGCTGAGTAAAATCTTCAATAAAATCAAGCAATGAACCTTGACGATTAGCATTCAGGCGTTTGATTTCAGCTTCGTTATGCCATTTAGAGGTTTTATGTTGGGGCATACGATCTGGTAAATCTCGATAAACACCACCGGGACGATAATAAGCAGCATGCATACGCGCACCTGATACTGCTTCATAACAATCAATTAAATCTTCGCGTTCCCGAAAGGCATATAAAAATATCGTCATTGCGCCAAGATCTAAGCCATGTGTAGCTACCCATAATAAATGATTGAGAATACGGGTGATTTCGTCAAACATGACGCGGATATATTGGGCGCGAATTGGAGGGGTGATGCCGAGTAAACGTTCTACTGCCATCACATAAGCATGTTCATTGCACATCATGGAGACATAATCTAAGCGATCCATATAAGGTACGCTTTGATTAAAAGGCTTACTTTCAGCTAACTTTTCAGTTGCGCGATGCAATAAGCCAATATGAGGATCAGCCCTTTTTATTACTTCACCATCTAATTCTAATACTAAACGCAACACCCCATGCGCGGCGGGATGCTGAGGGCCAAAATTCATGGTGTAATTGCGAATTTCAGGCATTTATTATTCCTTAAAACCAAATTCTAAAAAAATCAATGGTTTTATTAAGTTGATTTTACATAACGATTATCATGACGTATCACTCTTGGTACCAAGGTCCTCGGTTCTACAGTCACTGGTTCATAAATAACCCGTTTTTTATCAGGATCATAGCGCATTTCTACTTGGCCACTTAATGGGAAATCTTTACGGAATGGATGCCCTATAAAACCATAATCGGTCAAAATACGGCGTAAATCTGGATGCCCATCAAATAAAATGCCAAATAAGTCAAACGCTTCACGTTCGTACCAGTTAGCCGAATTCCAAATTTCTATGACTGAGTCAATGCGTGGAGGTGTACCTTCTGCGAAACTTCGTACTCGCAAGCGTTGATTATTTTTAATGGATAACAAATGATACACCACAGCAAAACTGGTTTTTTCTTTATCTTCTGTATAAATGCTTGGACTAACACCACGGCTAAAGCCACTGCTGCTTGCTTGCGTTGTTTTCCAATCAGCTTGTCCATACGTACTGTAGTCAACACCGCATAAGTCTATTAATTCAGAAAATCCAAATTCATTATGTAATGCTTTACAGACATTGAATATGTGCGTTGCTGGCACTTCTATAGTCAGTTCTTTATAAGCAAGCTCTGCCTTAAAAAGAATATCGCCAAATTTTTCTTGTAAATCGGCACGTAGCGTTTCAAGAGAATTAGCCATATTAGTTATTAATTATTTAGTTATCAGTGGTAATTAACTCGCACGGGCAATTGTATTGCGTTGAATTTTCTTTTGCAATTGAAATATGCCATAGAGTAGGGCTTCTGGGGTAGGAGGGCAGCCCGGTACATAAATATCAACTGGAACAATCCGATCACAGCCGCGCACAACTGAATAAGAATAATGATAATAGCCGCCACCATTGGCACAAGACCCCATTGAAATGACCCAGCGCGGATTTGGCATTTGATCATACACTTTACGCAGTGCAGTCGCCATTTTATTGGTTAAAGTACCTGCTACAATCATGACATCGGATTGACGCGGACTAGGGCG
>JALWYT010000150.1 GCA_026992705.1 Thiotrichaceae bacterium | reverse complement strand
CCAATTCATGTTAGACACACACACCCAAGAGCATGGCTATAGCGAAGTCTATGTTCCCTATATGGTGAATCAAAACAGTTTACGAGGCACAGGGCAACTTCCAAAGTTTGAAGAAGACTTGTTTAAACTTACTAATGAGCAAGAATACTACCTTATTCCCACCGCTGAAGTCCCTGTAACAAATCTGGTTCGCAATGAAATTTTAGATGCAAAAACATTACCACTAAAATATGCCTGCCATACTCCATGCTTCCGCTCAGAAGCCGGTTCTTATGGCAAGGATACACGCGGCTTGATTCGCCAGCATCAATTTGAAAAAGTGGAAATGGTGCAAATCGTCAAGCCTGAAGAGTCCGAACAAGCATTGGAATCTTTAACACAAAATGCAGAAGCGATTTTGCAAAAACTTGAATTACCGTATCGTAAAATCATCCTTTGCGGTGGCGACACAGGATTCTCCTCACGCAAAACATACGACCTAGAAGTTTGGCTCCCTGCACAGAATACCTACCGTGAAATTTCCTCCTGCTCAAACTTCGGGGATTTTCAAGCTCGCCGTATGAAAGCACGATACCGCAACCTCGAAACTAAAAAGACAGAATTTGTGCATACCATCAATGGCTCAGGTTTAGCCGTTGGACGTACGCTGGTTGCCATTCTTGAAAATTATCAACAAGAAAATGGTTCAATTCAAGTACCTACAGTATTACAAAAATATATGGGAGGATTAGAGGTATTAGTTCCATAATTTATTAATACATTAGCATAATGCATTCAGCTGCACGGTTTACCATTTATTAGTATGACCATCACATCCTTTTATCTTTATTCCCTTACATATACTGATGCTTTATAGACAGTTCCAAACTTATTGACTAGGTATTAAAAGAGTTTTGATTTTGGAGCCTTTGAAAAACCTGTATTATGGTAATTACGGCTCCATATTAGAACTTTATATTGGTAATAACAATAATTAATCTACTGTATATGTATATAAAGGAGTAAAACTATGGCTCAATTTCCAAATGCACCAAAAGGGTGGCGACCTGTTGATGCTGAAAAAATAGCAAAACAACAAAACATCACACTTACAACTGATCATTGGGAAGTCATTCGTGCTTTACAACGATATTTTAAATTACATGATAAACCACAAATCAATCGTCGTGAACTCACTGATGCACTCGATGAAAAATTTCATATTAAGGGAGGTAAAAAATACTTGTATCGGCTATTTCCTAAAGGTCCAGTATCGCAAGGCTGTATGCTTGCAGGATTGTCAAATCCTGCAGGCAATGTTGATCAATCATTTGGTAGTGTAGTTTAAAGTAACTTTACCATATTAAAAGTGATCCAAATTTTGCCTAAAAATCTCACTATTCATAAGCTATAGAAATAAAAAAAGGCTTGTAATATTGATAAAGCCCTTTTTTAAGAAGGGCTTTATCATAGAATATAAACAAACTTCATATTTCTATCGATCTGCTGTTGTAGTTTCTCCACCAACACGAATAATGGTCCAAGGGTCAAAACTACTGAGTTTAACCATTTTATCACTTTTTATTTGCTCCCAACGAGTTGATAGTTTTACTTTATCATCAGCAGGGTTAACATTCAGGCTTTTAGTCGTAATCCTCATTTTCCCTGTCACTGCATTATAATCATGTTTGACAACTTGTGATGTAGCAGCAATATAATTACTTTTCTTGTAACCCATCATATACCAATCATTATCTTTATAGCGGAAGCGAGCAACAACTTCCCAATGGTTCTTATCAATATCACCACCTTTGTAACCAACGTGCAAAGCACCACGCCAAATCTTTAAAAAGGCAATGGGATTTTCTAGTACAGGGCTACCTGTATTATCTAGTATACCATGATTCACTTGAGTAGAAAGTGTATATCCTCCTTCTTTTTTACCAAAAAGAATAACTAACATTCTTGGTTTTATTGGTGTTGTAATATTTCCTGAAGCACTAGTTGCTGAATCAGTATTAGCTGTTGATGTTGTACTAGGAATAATATTTTCCTTTGCCTCAAATATTGCCGCAATATCTGGAATTCCATCTTTATTTAAATCACCTTTAATACTTGCATTTTTCATTAAAGACCAGCCGTCAGGAATAAACTCATCTAAACTTTGACCTTCTGATTTTACTGTTGGTAAATCTACTGCATATACATTATGCATAGTAATCATTAATGTTGATATCAATCCCAACATTATTAACGTCTTAATACTCTTCATATTCTATCATTCTCCCTAATTATTCTTTTAATATACTACTGAATAAAAAAATAATTTTTTAATAAAAATCCTAATTATATATCTTAAGTTGGAGTTATATTAATAAAGAATAGTTCAATAATCCGTTTAACTATTATTATCTAAATTGATAATTTATATATCCAGATATTACCAAAATTAATAAACTCCATTTTTTATTCATAGATAACTGACCCTTATCTATCAGATACTATTTGTCTTATCTTGCATATTTTCACTACTATTATGTGTATCACTTGATTGACGACTTTGATTCTGATTATCTAAATCTTCAGGATCAAATAATTCAGCAGGACAATCTTTCCCCGGCACACCCACACAGAATGGTCGCATCATTTCATTATCTTCATGCTCTAAAATGTGACAATGCCAGACGTAATAACCTGCTTTATCAAACTTTGCTCTAACTTTTACAATTTCACCAGGGTATGAAATAACAACATCTTTAGGTCCCCTTTCACTCGGTAAAACACCGTGTCCTACTGTTCCATCCATATTAATACGATCAATCACCTCAAAATTGACTAAGTGAATATGTATTGGATGTGCATCTTCAGTAAAGTTATAAATTTCCCACTCTTCAGTGCTATTTAATGCAGGGTTTTCCGTAATACCTTCACCCCAACCAAGACCTTCATGCTCATATTCAGGACCAACACCAGAAACACTTCCTAACAATGCCATGCGTGGAGCAAATGGTTCACCTAATGCTTCTTCACACTTCCGTAAAAATTCACTACCCGATTGAATATCATCTAGTTGTCGGATTGTTCCATTTTCTTCAACTTTGACACAAACTTCATCTGATACAGCTTCATTTAACGAAACTCGTCTAATATTATCAGCCTTACCTACAGAGTAATCTTTCAGTGCTAATTTAGTCGGGTCAGCAAATTCAGGTGCTTTATCCTCACCCACAATAAACTCCATTACTTGCCCTGTTGTTTCTGGATTAGCAACAGTTTCTAAAGGGAAACCACCAAACGGTTCATCAGGTGCTGTATTAAACATACGTATTTTAGTACCAGCAGGATATTGACTAAAATCAACAATAACATCAGCACGTTCAGATAGTGTTAATAATAAGGCTTGCTCAGGGTGGGGTGCATCTTTTGCAGGACCAGTAACTTCTGTTACTTCACCGGTTTCATCATCATAAATAGTTTGTTTTCCAGTCTCTATTTTCACAACATCAGATAATAAACCTTGATCTCCCCCAATCTGATAGAAAGGTACTTCTTCACCTTTTGTTCCGTCCTCATTCATTACAAACATAGATAAATTCAAAAAGCGAGATTGTGCACCATTGATAATACGAAAACGGTATCGCCCTTGGTCAACATTGAAATAAGGCCATGTACGCCCATTTACAACCATCGTATTAAAAAAAGCCTCTGGATTCCAGCGTTCTAACATATCGCTGTCAGGCATAAATTTTACTTGAAGTTGGTCTTTTTTAATTTCATGGAAGAATGAACGGTGTGTTGGATAAAATAAGCTTCCATCTTTCTTAAAGCTACGGTCTTGAATCAACAATGGAATATCATAATACTTTCCAAATGGATTATTTCCTTGTTTATCTCCTACATGAGGACGTGGTGAGGGTAAATTTAAATTTTTCTCTTGACCATTTTTAGGGTCAGTAATAATCCAATATCCAGCCATACCTGCATAGACATTTAAGCGCGTAATACCTAATGAGTGATCATGATACCAAAGAGTTGTTTCTTCTTGGTCATTAGGATAAAAATATTTAGCATATCCTTTATCACCAGTGTTCCTACCTGTGGCATCATCAAAAATACGCCCTTTGGTCGCATAACCTTCAGGTATATTTTTTGCTTTAGGTAACCACCATGCCTCTGGATAACCATCACTCTCTGGTCCTACATGAGCACCATGCACATGAGTGACCATAGGAACAGGACCTTCATAATCCCCCGTATTGTGTGTAGCACAATCAGTACGATCATTGCCATCAATACAGTTTCTTGCGGTAGGATTTGCCCAATGCACACCTTGGTCTAGAGCATCTTTAAATAAATGGGGCAAGTAATTGCCATCCTTATCAATTAAATCATTCACCCATTTAACTTTAGTAGGGACATCCTTCTGATTTTCTACAGTAAAAGCAGGATAGTTGAATGTCCCCCCCTCTTCTACCGTTCCCGGATGATCCATTGAGCCATAACCCCATACTGTTGTCTTTGGCATGCCTTCTGGTAAAATTTGCTGCTCAAATTGTCGTAAGCCAATGACATATTCTGCCTCATCATGTCCTTTTCCATCGTTACGCCTTGGCATTTCTGGGGGAATAATCATTGGCATTTTATATTTTGGTATAGTTGTTGGGTCTAATATATCATTTTCATCCGACTTAGCTATATTATTAGTTGAAGAAGGCTCTGCTGCCTGATAAACAGTATCCGTTGCTTCTGTAGTGTTATCTGGAGTACTTGAAGCCTCCGCTGAAATATTCTGATAAGTTATTAGAGAGATACTAACTCCTAAACTTATCGATAATACAATTAATATCTTTTTCATCGCTCTTTCCTTGAATTAAATCAGGCTTAATACTTAAAAAGTCTGATAATTATCTTACATTAAACATTAACTTTTTTAATAAACTCAATATATTAACGTGCATCTATTTATTTCTAATTATGATGATTTCATCCTGTTTACATAGTCTAAACTCATATAAATCACTGATCTAAGCTGATAAACGGTATAATTTCTTTGATAAAATTTTAATCAACATTAACAATGATAAACGTTCTCAAAAATCATAGTTCAAAAAGGTTTTGAGTATATGTCCATCATCACCCATATCAGCATATTCTATGCTTGCACCTAAATTATCTCGAACTTGATAACTTGCAGTTAAATCAAGCTCATTTTCACCTTTATTAAAATTGATTTTCCGAATACCTACTGTCCATTTATCTGAGGTATATTCCATACCAACAGCAGTTGCTTTTTGATTATTAACATCAGCAATTGTGTGATCAATGCCTGATGTAAAAAATGGACCACCACCAAAACCATTAGTTACTGCTCCACTAGAAACACTGTTATGACTCAGCTCAAAGGTGAAATTATTTTTCATATAAAGTGCTTGTACTCCCCATGTACTTCCATTATTTCCTGTACCATTTGTAGTAGTATCGTTCTGATTTGTATATTGTGCATTAAATGCTAATTCCTCTGTAGGATGAGTGCCTAACTCAAAATAAGAAATATCAGTCCCCTTATGAGAATCATAATACCAAAGTTTTGATCCCCACTTATCTGCCTGATAATTAATGCCAAAAACATTAATACCTCGATCATTATCCAATTTAACAAACTTTTCAGGTTGTGGAGAATCAACACCCGCCCAACGACTTAAATGAGCAGCAAATAACACAGTATTAGAAAAATAATTATTCGTTATAACAAGACCTTCAAAATTATTTTGGATCATGCCTATATCGTCAGTATCGGCAAATGGCGTATCAACACCTTGTCGTCCTAATTTAATTGATGTTTTGCCTATATCTGCATTGACCCATGCTTGTCCAAGTATCGTATAAGCCTTGTTATTGCTATCTAAGAAAAAACCATCCGTATTGATACCTGCAATGGGGTTTGTTGTATAAAAAACAGCACCCGCACTCATACCATGATAAATAGGCGAGGTATAACCTAAATGACCACCTAGCGACAACGTATCAACATTGTTTACATTATCATTCGTATTAATATAGCCAAGGCGTACTTGTCCTGTTAAACCAGACTCATCAACCATTTCATCCGCAATAGTAAGTGTTGTTGATATTGCCAGTACTAATGCTGACTTTATAAAAATCCTTTTCACTCCTCTCTCCTCTTTTTATACTACTTACATTAAAAGATTTACATTCATTAACAAATTAATTTTTTATTAAAATAGTTTATCTCTATATTTTTTTTAATAAAAAGTGATAAACGGTATACTACTTCCTGATAACATAAATAGTTATATAAAAAATATTTTT
>JALWYT010000149.1 GCA_026992705.1 Thiotrichaceae bacterium | reverse complement strand
GATTTAGATTTTCCCAATGAGTTTAAAAATCCCAAATTAGCTGGACAGACTGTGCATTTTGTGGTGCAAGTTTCACAGGTATCAGAAGCACAATTGCCGGAAATAGATGCAGAATTTATTAAATCGTTTGGCATTAGCGATGGTAGTATTGAAAGTTTGCGTCTTGCTGCGCGGCAAAATATGGAAACTGAATTAAAATCGGCAATAGAAGGTAAACTCAAGCAAGAGATTTTTGAGGCTTTATTGAAAGCGAATCCGATTGCAGAAGTGCCAGAATCCTTAGTTGAAGAAGAAACCCAGCGCATTTTCAAACAAAGGCAGCAAGAATGGCCAAATCATGACTTACGTCCGGAAATGTTTAAAGAAGATGCAATTAAACGGGTAAAAGTTGGCCTTTTAGTTGCGGAATTAGTCAAGCAACATGAGATTCAAGCAGATCCAGAAAAAGTGCAACAACTTATTGAACAGATTAGCTCAAATTACGAAGGTTCTGAAGCGGCGGCACTCAAAGAATATTATGCTAATCCAGAACATATGAGAGAACTAGAATCAGTGGTAGTAGAAGATCAACTTGTGGCATTGCTACTAGATAGAGCGCAAGTAACTGAGAAAGAAACTGATTTCTTCTCAATTATTAATTAAAAAGACACTGATAATAGGTTACAAAGTAATGAATGAGAGTCAAAATGCTGGGCAAAGGATTACAAGCGTTTTAATCCCGACAGTGATTGAACAATCAGCTCGTGGCGAGAGAGCTTATGATATTTATTCTAGGCTGCTCAAAGAGCGAGTGGTATTTTTGGTTGGTGAAATTGAAGATCACATGGCTAATATTGTGGTTGCACAATTACTCTTTTTAGAATCGGAAAATCCAGAAAAAGATATACATTTATATATAAATTCGCCAGGCGGTTCTGTCACTGCTGGACTAGCTATTTATGATACGATGCAGTTTATTAAGCCTGATGTCAGTACCTTGTGTATTGGTCAGGCTGCGAGCATGGGAGCTTTACTTTTAGCTGCTGGTGCCGATGGGAAACGTTATTCTTTACCCCATTCACGCATGATGATTCATCAACCATTGGGTGGCTTTCAAGGTCAAGCGACTGATATTGAAATTCATGCCCGCGAAATATTAAAAGTGCGTGAGCGTTTGAATAATATACTGGTTCAACATACGAAACAGCCCTTGGAAAGAATCGAAACCGATACTGAACGAGATAATTTTATGGAGGCGCAAGCGGCTCAAGAATATGGACTTATTGATGCCGTATTATCAAGCCGGTAAGCCTGCATTGATGATAATGCGAGAATAAATATAGGAAACTTATTTACTATGGCTGATAAGAAAATAGGGGAATCTACCTCAAAAGATGGCCGTTTGCTTTATTGTTCTTTTTGTGGCAAAAGTCAACAAGAGGTTGGTAAACTGATTGCGGGGCCATCAGTATATATTTGTGATGAATGTGTTGGATTGTGTGATGAGATCATACAAGAGGATAGTCCTGAAGCTGTCAAAGAGAATGCTGAGCATTTGCCTACCCCACATAAAATTAATGAGTATTTAGATGATTATGTAATTGGGCAAACACATGCGAAAAAAGTGCTATCTGTGGCCGTATATAATCATTATAAGCGTTTGGAAACCCAATCTAAACAAACTAAAAAGGATGAGGTCGAACTTTCCAAAAGTAATGTCTTACTAATAGGACCCACAGGTAGTGGTAAAACCTTACTAGCTGCAACATTAGCACGTTTTTTAAATGTGCCATTTGCAATGGCAGATGCTACTACATTAACTGAAGCTGGCTATGTTGGTGAAGATGTTGAGCATATTATACAAAAGCTGTTGCAAAATTGTGATTTTGATGTTGAAAAGGCGCAGCAGGGTATTATCTATGTAGATGAAATTGATAAGATTAGTCGCAAATCGGATAATCCCTCTATCACCAGAGATGTAACTGGGGAAGGTGTACAGCAAGCCTTGTTAAAATTAATTGAAGGCACAATAGCCTCAGTTCCACCTCAAGGTGGGCGAAAACATCCGAAACAAGAATTTTTACAAGTTGATACCACGAATATATTATTTATCTGTGGTGGTGCTTTTGCGGGTTTAGAAAAAGTAATTCAAGCTCGTACTGAAAAAAGTGGTATCGGCTTTGTTGCTGAAGTTAGTTTAAAAGAAGATAAGCGTACTTTAAATCAATTACTTAATTCTTTAGAGCCAGAAGATTTAATGAAATATGGCTTAATTCCTGAGTTGGTTGGACGCTTACCAGTAACCTCAACACTGCATGAATTAGAAGAACAGGAACTGGTGCAGATTCTCACCGAGCCTAAAAATGCTTTAACTAAGCAATATGCGCGTTTGTTTGAGATGGAAGGTGTAGAAATAGAATTTCGGCCAGAAGCCTTAACTGCTATAGCACGTAAAGCTATGGATAGGAAAACTGGGGCAAGAGGCTTGCGCTCAATTCTGGAGCATGTGCTATTAGATACTATGTATGATTTACCATCTATGAATGATGTAGCTAAAGTTATTATTGATGAAGCTGTAATTAAAGGTAAATCTCAACCATTAATTGTGTATAAAAATGCAGAACAACTAGCTGTATCTGCGTAATTAAGGTTAAAAGGGAAATCATCTATGGCGTCTAATGACAATACTAGAGTCGAAGAAGAAGGTAGTATGATTCTACCAATGCTGCCTTTAAGGGATGTGGTTGTCTACCCGCATATGGTGATTCCATTGTTTGTGGGCAGGGAAATGTCCATTTCCGCTTTAGAAGTTGCTATGACTAATAACCACAATAAACAGGTTTTGTTAGTCACGCAAAAACATGCAACCGAAAATGAACCTGGGGTGGATGATATTTATCAGGTGGGGACAATTTCTACGGTTTTACAATTACTCAAATTACCTGATGGCACAATAAAAGTGTTGGTTAAAGGAGGAGAGCGGGCAAAAATTCTTGATTTTATTTCTTTAAATAATGGTATTGTTGCTAATGTGATTCCGTTATCCCCTGCTGGTAGTTTTGATGAAACCGAAGTTAAAATTTTATCACACTCAGTTATAAATAACTTTGAGCAATATTTAAAACTGAATAAAAAAGTCTCTCCAGATATTTTCAGTTCTTTGGCAAATATTGATGATCCCAGCCGTTTGGCTGATACTATCATTGCCCATATGGCAACCAAAATAGAAGAAAAACAAAAAGTATTGGAACTAGTTGATGTACAAAAACGATTAGAATATTTAGCTGGTTTGATAGAAATTGAAATTGATTTGCTCCAGGTTGAGAAGCGTATTCGTAAGCGAGTCAAGGGACAGATGGATAAAAATCAGCGGAATTATTATCTGAATGAACAAATAAAAGCTATTAAAAAGGAATTAGGAGAGCATGAAGATGTATCCAATGAACTTGATGAACTTACGAAAAAAATTGAAACTTGCGGAATGCCAAAAGATGTCAAGGAAAAGGCTCAAGAGGAATTAAAGAAACTAAAAATGATGCCACCAATGTCGTCGGAATCGACAGTGGTGCGTAATTATATTGATGTCTTGCTTGGAGTACCTTGGAAAAAACGCACCAAAATTTGTAGTGATATTGGTAAAGCTGAACAAGTTTTAGAAAGCGATCATTATGGCTTAGAAAAGGTAAAAGAACGGATACTTGAATATCTTGCAGTGCAATTGCGTGTGAAAAAACTCAAAGGGCCTATTCTTTGTTTGGTAGGACCGCCTGGGGTTGGTAAAACTTCTTTGGGACAATCTATCGCTCGTGCAACGAATCGTAAATTTATTCGCATGGCTTTGGGTGGAGTACGTGATGAAGCTGAAATTCGGGGGCATCGTCGCACTTATATAGGTGCTTTACCTGGTAAAATTATTCAAAATTTAAGCAAGGTTGGCGTTTGTAATCCATTATTTTTATTAGATGAAATAGATAAAATGTCAATGGATTTTCGTGGTGATCCGTCTTCGGCTTTGTTGGAAGTACTTGATCCTGAACAGAATCATACTTTTAATGATCATTATTTGGAAGTAGATTATGATCTTTCTGAGGTGATGTTTGTTGCGACAGCAAATAGTTTAAATATTCCGCCGCCTTTATTAGATCGTATGGAGGTTATTCATCTATCTGGATACACTGAGGATGAAAAACTTAATATTGCAAAACAATATTTAATCCCCAAACAGTTGACAAATAATGGGTTAAAAGAGTCCGAGATCGAAATTGAGGATAGTGTGATTCATGATATGATTCGTTTTTATACTCGTGAAGCTGGGGTACGTAATTTAGAACGTGAAATTGCAAAAGTTTCTCGCAAGGTTGTGAAACAAATATTAGTAAACGCTGATGAGATAAAAAAACCTATTATTATTTCTTCTGATAATGTGACTCAATATTTAGGTGTCCAACGTTACCGTTATGGACGTGCAGAGGAGTTAGATCGTATTGGACAAGTGACTGGTTTGGCATGGACTGAGGTTGGGGGAGATTTATTAACGATTGAAGCAGCTATCATGCCGGGCAAAGGAAAATTATCATATACTGGACAGTTAGGCGATATTATGCAAGAATCTATTCAAGCCGCAATGAGTGTAGTACGCTCACGTTCAGCGAGCTTGGGTATAGAAAGCAATTTTTATCAAAAATATGATTGGCATATTCATGTACCTGAAGGTGCAACACCTAAAGATGGCCCCAGTGCTGGTGCCGCTATGTGTCTAGCTTTGGTATCGGTATTTACAAATATCCCGGTTCGTTCTGATGTTGCTATGACTGGTGAAATTACCTTACGAGGTGAAATTCTCCCCATAGGTGGTTTAAAAGAGAAATTGTTAGCCGCTTTGAGAGGGGGCATACAGGTAGTTTTAATTCCCGATGAGAATCAGCGGGATTTAACTGAAATACCGGAGAATATTAAGAATAACCTGAAAATAAAGCCGGTCAAATGGATAGAAGAGGTTTTTGAGCTTGCTTTGCAACGGATGCCAATGCCACTACCACAAAAAGATAAAGATGAAGAATTTATGCTTGATCCGATCAAAAGTGGTGTAGTTATGGAAAAAAACGAGCAATTTCTTAGTGTACAAACTCATTAATATGCTACACTTTAGAAAAATAAGCGAGCGTGTGGCTGAATAACATTAAGTCAATCTATTTGTATTTAACCTATTTAACACCACGTAAAACGAGGAAATAATGAATAAATCAGAATTAATTCAAGCAGTTGCTGATTATGCGGGGATTTCTAAAAGTACGGCTGGAAAGGCTGTTGATGCAGTAATAGATAATATTAAAAAATCATTGGCTAAAAATGATGCGGTCACTTTAATAGGATTTGGGACTTTCTCAGTACGCGAGCGTGCAGCCAGAACTGGGCGTAATCCTCGTACAGGTGAACGTCTTGAAATCAAAGCAGCAAAAGTGCCTATATTTAAAGCTGGTAAAGCACTCAAAGATGCGGTAAATTAACAATCATTAAAAAAAAGCTGGTAAAGCTCTTAAGGATGTGGTATATTACAGCCACTTCTTGATTTAGAGAAGAGTTTATTGGGTGTTTAGCTCAGTTGGGAGAGCGTCGCCCTTACAAGGCGAATGTCGGGGGTTCAAGTCCCTCAACACCCATTAAAAAAATTGCTTTTTCGATCTAAAATGATTAGAATGTCCCATCATTAGAGCATTATTGAAGTATTAAGAATATTGGAGCAGTAGCTCAGCTGGTTAGAGTACAGCCCTGTCACGGCTGGGGTCGCGGGTTCGATCCCCGTCTGCTCCGCCATTTTTTTTAAGCGCATCTTTTTAATGAGAAAGATGCGCTTTTTTTTTGAGTTTGTTTTTTCTATCCATTTCTGTCCATTTTTCATTCACAACAGGTAAAAATATATGCTACAAAATATCCGCGATAATGCCCAGGGTTGGATTGCTTGGCTCATTGTTATATTTATTAGTATTCCTTTTGCATTTTGGGGAATTGAGGAGTATTTGCATCCGACTCCAAAAACAACTATTGCTGAGGTTAATGGTGTTGAATTGTCACAATATGATTTTAAAGATCAAGTCAATCAACGAAAACGCCAATTACATGCCATGATTCAAAATCAAGATATTGATTTGTCATTTATGGAGCAGGAAATCCGGCAAAGCACTTTAAAACAAATGATAGAGCAAGAAGTGCTAAAGCAAGCGGCTATTAATGCGGGTTTGAGGATCAATGATGCTTTATTAGTTAGAAATATTCAAAGTTTTCCTGATTTTCAAGAGAATGGGGTTTTTTCGCAAAAACGTTATGAGCAACTTTTAGGG